>CALDFO010000108.1 GCA_937942205.1 uncultured Alphaproteobacteria bacterium | reverse complement strand
CTGCGCGCCATATTCCTGGCATCGTCGCGCCGCAACACGGATATCGCATTGTGGGGCAGCGTCGCGCTGGTTGCGGGTGATCGCCAGGCGGACGGCGTCTTCGCGCTATGGTCAATTGCCGAAAACATCACGATCCGCTCCCTGGGCGGGCTGACGCGCGGCGGGTTGATTTCCCCGGCGCGCGAGCGTGCCCTGTCGGACTCTTGGCGGGACAAGATCAAGATTCGCACCCCCGACATGGGCAACAATATCTTGTCGCTGTCGGGCGGCAATCAGCAGAAGGCGCTGTTCGCCCGCGCGCTGGCGTCGGACGCCGATATCATCCTGATGGATGACCCCATGCGCGGCGTAGATATCGGCACGAAGCTGGAGGTTTACGACATCATCCGCCGCGAGGCGCGGTCGGGGCGGACTTTCCTGTGGTACACGACCGAGACCGAAGAGCTTTCCGTTTGCGATCATGTCTATGTCCTGCGCGACGGCGTCATCGTGGCCGACATGGATCGTGGCGCACTGAGCGAGGCCGCGGTCATACAGTCTTCTTTCCAGGAGGTCGGCTGAGATGATACCGCCGGCAGGAACGACGCTGCATCTGCGTTCGCTCGCGCGGGCGCTGCTGCCGGCATTCTCGCTGCTGGTGGTACTGGCCGGTATCGCCTGGCTCAACCCCCGCTCGATCAGCTATTTCGGCTTCAGCCTGATGCTCAATCTCGCCATTCCCATTGTCCTGGCGACGCTGGCGCAGATGTTCGTCATCCTCGGGAATGATCTGGATCTGTCCATCGGACCCTTTATCGGCTTTGCCACCTGCGTCTCGGCAACCTGGCTGTACGACGCGCCAATGGCGGGGGCCGCAATCCTGGTTTGTGCCGTGGGCGCCTATGCGGCGATGGGAGCGCTGATCCATCTGCGCAACCTGCCTTCCGTCGTGGTGACGTTGGGAATGGGTTTTGTCTGGCAGGGGCTGGCGATCCTGGTGCTGCCGCAGCCCGGCGGTCAGTCGCCCGAATGGCTGGCTTCCGCCATGGGCGTTCAACCGCCGTTTATTCCCTTTCCCGTGCTGGCCGCGGCCGTCATCGCCCTGGTGGTCTGGTTCCTGCTGGAGCGGACATCCTACGGCGTTATCTTGCGCGGATCGGGCGGCAATCCCATCGCTGTCCGCCGGGCCGGTTGGTCGCTGCTGAAAATCAAGATGACCCTATTCGCCCTGGCGGGCCTGTTTGGCGTGCTGTCCGGCTTGTCGCTGGTCGGACTGACGACCTCTGCCGATGCCAATATCGGCAATGGCTATACGTTGCTGGGGATCGCGGGTGTTATTCTCGGTGGAGGAGAGTTCGTGGGCGGGCGGGTCTCGCCCATCGGCGCGGTTGTCGGTGCCTTGACGCTGGCATTGGCCGCGTCTCCCCTGTTGACCTTCATGAATATCCCGCCCGACTGGCAGGTCGGGACCAATGGCGCCATCCTGATCATCGTCCTGACCGCCCGTGTGCTGGTCAGCCGCCGGCAGGAGGCCGTATGAAATACCTCTCCACCGCGCCTTGGCGCTGGTCATTCATCAGCGCGGCCGTCGTCTGGCTGATCGCCATCGCGGTCACGCACGGCAACGGCGCGGGCGCGATGCTGACGTCCGCCCTGGCGATGGCGACTTTCATCGTGATTGTCGGTATCGGGCAGATGTTCGTCATCGCGCTGGGCCCCGGCAACATCGATCTGTCGTTGCCGGCCAATATCGGGCTGGCCAGCGCCGTCGCCATGACGGTGATGAATGGCGACAACGCCCTTGTGGGATTGGGGCTGCTGGCCGCATTGGGCTGCGGACTGATGGTGGGCCTGGCGAATTATCTGCTGATCTGGGCGCTGCGAATCCCGCCCATCATCGCCACCCTGTCCGCCAGTTTCATCATACAGTCGATCGATATCAGCTATGGCCGGGGCCTTCAGATCAAGCCGCCCCCCGCCTTTGCGGATTTCGCCAATCT
This sequence comes from uncultured Alphaproteobacteria bacterium, assembly GCA_937942205.1. Lineage (GTDB taxonomy): Bacteria > Pseudomonadota > Alphaproteobacteria > Micropepsales > Micropepsaceae > Rhizomicrobium. Next base: position 484 of record CALDFO010000108.1, on the reverse strand, counting down.
GCAGTTTCTGGGCGTGCCGGTGCTCGCGGTTCTGGCTGTTTTGCTGGCGGCGTTTGCGGCCCTGGTGCTGCAGCACACGATCTACGGCCGCTGGGTTCTGGCCGTGGGACAGAACGCGCGCGCGGCGCGGTTCGCCGGTGTGAAGGTCGGCTGGACGCGGGCCGCCACCTATATGTTGTGCGGAGCACTGGGCGGAATCGATGGCGCCTTGCTGGCCGGCTATTTTCGGGGCGCCAATGTGGATATCGGCAATGAATATCTGCTGTCGTCCATCGCGGTCGTGGTTATCGGCGGCTGTTCGGTGGCTGGTGGCAAGGCCAATCTTCCCGGCATATGGGGCGCGTCGCTGTTTCTGGTCTTGCTGCTCACCATGCTCAATACCTTTGGCGTCGGTGCGGGGGTTCGCCTGCTTCTGACGGGGATCATCATCGTCGCGGCGATTTCGGTGGCCAGTGATGACCGGGCCAGAGAGGGCGCTTAGATT
>CALDFO010000107.1 GCA_937942205.1 uncultured Alphaproteobacteria bacterium | reverse complement strand
CGGGGACGCCGAACGGCTGGAAATCCTCAAGTCCTGGCGCGGTGGCGGTGACGCGCCCGGGCTGGACGCCCTGATCGCCGAAGTCGAGCAACGGTTTGCCGCCAACGGACATGCGGCGGAGTAAAAAGGAGCAGGACACGATATGGCGCGCGAACATGACACCCATGACAGCCACCCCACTCTTGCGGCGCAGGAGGCCCGTCAGGGCAAGACGCTGGGGGTGATGCGCTATGTGTTGGGCATCAGCCTGGGCCTGGCGGTGGTCGCGGGCGTGCTGGTCTATCTGGCCTATTTCGGCTGACCTCCAGGAGGCGTTCGCCAAAACACTCAGGCGTGGCCCGACAGGACCGTCAGGGCGCGGCGCAGTTCCACCGGCCCGAAGGGTTTTTGCAGCACGATCTGACCCGCGAATTCCGGCGGGATGCCGCGCAGGCCATAGGCGGTGGCGAACAGAAAGGGGATATCGCGCGCCTTCAGGGCGGCGGCGAAGGGGAACACCGTCTTGCCGTTCAGGTGCACATCCAGCATGGCGACATCGAAACTGTCGCTGTCCAGCAGGTGCATGGCGTCTTCCAGGCGGGGTGCCACGGCGGCGATCTCATATTCGAGTTCCATCACCATGTCCTCGATCAGCATGGCGATGGTCATCTCGTCCTCCACCACCAAGACGCGGGGCGCGGCCAGCTGCAGGCCGCCGGCGGGCGGACAGTCCAGGGCGGGTTGGGGCGAAACCGGACGCATCCAGTGTCAACGCGGGGGACCGGCGGTCGGTTTCCATGGCATCGCCGTCCGCCGCCGGTCTGGTTTCCCGGGTCTTAACGGCGGAACCCGTGCCCCTTGACGTTCCGGTGCCCGCGCTCCACCAAGGCGGAACCTCCAGCCGAGCCCGATTTGTCCAATCCTCAGCTTTCCATCGTCATCCCGACCTTCAAGGAACGGGGCAATGTGGCCGAGTTGCTGCGGCGGCTGGATGCCGCCCTGGCGGGCATCGCCTGGGAAGCGATTTTCGTGGACGACAATTCGCCCGACGGCACCGCCCAGCTGGTCAAGCAAATCGCCCGCGCCGACGGGCGGGTGCGCTGCCTGCGCCGGGTGGGCCGCCGCGGCCTGGCCGGGGCCTGCATCGAAGGCATGTTGTCCAGCGCCGCGCCTTATGTGGCGGTGATGGATGCCGATCTGCAGCATGACGAAAAGGTGCTGCCCGCCATGCTGGCCCGGCTGACCGGCGGCGGGGCCGATCTGGTGGCCGCCACCCGGTATGTCGAAGGCGGCAGCGCGGCGTCTTTTTCCGGGCAGCGGGGCGCGATCTCGGTGCTGGCGACGCGGCTGACGCGGCGGCTGGTGGGCACACCCTTGTCCGATCCCATGTCGGGTTTCTTCATGATGCGGCGCGACCGTTTCGACGAACTGGCGCCGCGCCTGTCGCCGGTGGGCTTCAAGATCCTGCTGGACATCGCCACCACCGGCGGCGGCCGTCTGCGCATCGCCGAGCAGCCCTATCATTTCGGCGAACGCTTCGACGGCGAGAGCAAGTTCAACGCCCAGATCGGCGTGGAATTCCTGGGATTGTTGCTGGCCAAGATGTCCGGCGATCTGGTGGATCCGCGCTTCATCTTCTTCGCCCTGGTGGGCGCTATCGGCCTTGTCGTGCATCTGGTGGCGTTGCGCCTGTCGCTGTGGCTGCTGCCCGATACCGGCGACCTGTTCCGCCTGGCCCAGGCGCTGGCCACCTTCATCGCCATGATCAGCAATTTCCTGCTGAACAACGAGCTGACCTATCGCGACCGCCGCCTCAAGGGCTGGGCCATGCTGCGGGGCTTTGTGCTGTTCTGCCTGATCGGCTCGGTCGGCGTGCTGGCCAATATCGACCTGGCGTCGTGGCTGTATGTGGACCAGTCGCGCTGGCTGCTGGCGGGCACGGCGGGGGCGGTGATGAGCGCCTTGTGGAATTACGCCATGTCCACCTTGTTCGTCTGGCGGGCGAGGTAGGTTTTTCTGATGACCCCCTCCGGTTTTAACTTCCGCTATTTTTTATTTACCCCCTCCGGCCTTCGCAACTTTGCTTGGCGTGTCGCATCACAGGATGCGCCACGCCTGCGCGTTGCTACGGCCACCTCCCCCTTTGGGTGCGCTTCGCGCCAAAGGGGGAGGCGGACCTGTGCGGAGTTTTGACATGATCCCTCTGCGCGTATCCGCGGCCGCCATCGCGCTGCTGCTTCTGTTGCGCGCCGTGATGGCGGCGCTGCTACCGCTGTCGGGCGACGAGGCGTATTACTGGCTGTGGTCGCGGCATCTGTCGCTGGGCTATTACGACCATCCCCCCGCCATCGCCTGGTTGATCCGTCTGGGCACGCTCCTGCTGGGCGATACAGAATTGGGCGTGCGGCTGTCGGGCGTGCTGCTGTCCTTGCCCGCGACCTGGTTCGTCTGGCGCGCCGCCGCCTTGCTGTTTGATGATCCATCCTCCCCCGTAAGTGATGCGAAGGACGGAGGGGGAATAAAAGACCGTGCCGCCCTGGCGGCGCTGCTGTTCAACCTGACCCTGATGGCCTCGGTCGAATTGCTGGCAGCGACGCCGGATATGCCCTCGCTGGTGGCGGCGTCTGCTTTTGTGTTCGCGCTGGCGAAGGTTCGCCAAGGCCATCCTCCCCTGCGCGCGCGCAGCGCGCTGGCGGGGGAGGTGCCCGTAGCTGGCCCTGGGGCCAGCGAAGGGCGGAGGGGGTCAGGAATATGGTGGTTGGCCGTGGGTGTGGCGGGCGGCCTGGGCCTGCTGTCGAAATATTCCGGCCTGTTCCTGGGCGCGGGCGCGCTGGCCTGGCTGGTGGCGGATCGCGATGCGCGCAAATGGCTGGCGACGCCCTGGCCCTGGGCCGGCGCGGGCGTCGCGCTGCTGATCTGGACCCCGCATCTGTGGTGGCAGTCGCAGCATGGCTGGATGACCTTCGCCTTCCAGTTCGGCCGCGTCTCCAGTGGCGGCCTGACCTGGCGCTTCCTGGCGGAGTTCGCCGCCGCCCAGGCCGCGATGGCGACGCCGCTGATCTTTGTCCTGATGCTGGCGGGCCTGTGGCGGGCCAGCCGCCTGTCGTCGCCGCTGCTGATGCCCGCCGCCCTGGCCTGGGTGGGAATTGCCTATTTCCTGGGCCATGCGCTGCACGACCGGGTCCGGGGCAACTGGCCGTGTTTCCTCTATCGCGCGCTGGCGATCCTGGCGGCACAGGCTTTCACGCTGGCGGGCCGGATGCGCTGGCTGTCGCTGGCCGCCGCGCCGCTGGCCGCCGTGCTGCTGCTGCTGGCCTATGCCCAGGCCCAGTTCGGCGTGATCCCGCTGGCCAAGGATCCGGCGGCGCGCCTTCTGGGCCGTGATTTCCGTCCCGCCGCGGACGTCGCCGCCGCCCTGGCGGGCACGGGTCTGGCCAAGGCCATCCTCACCACCGATTACGAGACCACCGCCTGGCTGCGGTTTTATTATCCCAAGGTGCCGGTGGCGCAGGTGAACCAGCCGCAGCGCTATCTGTGGGCGCCGTCTCTGCCGCCCGACCGCAGCAAGGGTCTGATGATCTATCTGGTGGAGGCGCGGCGCGACCGCCGGGCCGATGTGCAGGCGCATTTCCGCCGGGTGGGCTTCCCCACCCAGCTGCAGACGCCCAGAAGCCTCTACCTGGCCTATCCGGTGGAGCAGCCCCGGCAAGCCGTGGTTGGGCGTATGCCCTGACGGTTGCCGTCCCGCGCTGGCCAAGTCGTGAAGAAGTTGGATTCCCGCTTTCGCGGGAATGACAGGCGAAGGAATTCCAGGGACCCGCCTCCCCCTTCGCGTGCAAAGCACGCCTAAGGGGGAGGTGGCCGTAGCAACGCGCAGGCGTGGCGCATCCTGTGATGCGACACGCCAAGCAAAGTTGCGAAGGCCGGAGGGGGTAAATAAAAAATAGCGTAAGTTGAAACCGGAGGGGTTCGGAAAAGATTCAAAAACAAAACCCCGCTTTCGCGGGGTTTTAGAGAGCGGACACCCGAGACGGGCTGTCGAAGGGGCTGGGGGCGTTCCGGACCGGACGTCCGCTCATTTTAGATAACGGCGGAGGCCGGGGAGCGTTCCGGCCCGGCCGGATTTTTTTAGACCTTCCCCGCGACCGCCGGTGCCGGACCGTTCTGGGACGCGCCTTCCGCCGCCTTGCGGTCGGCGGAGCCGAACAGCAAGGCCAGCAACAGCATTCCGGCGATCAGGCTTTCCACCGGATGCTCCAGGATACGGGCGGGAAGACGCAGAAGCATCGATATTCCTTTCGACAGGGGCCTTTCGAGAAAGGCTCAGACCGCGGGCGGTCTGCCACGCAAGGCGCCCGAGAAGGCGCTGACGATCAGAAGGATGACGAACACAACAAGCAGGAGTTTGGCGATGGTTGCCGCCAGTCCTGCCAATCCGAAGAAGCCCATATAGCCCGCGACCAGCGCGAGGATGAGAAACACAAGTGCCCAACCGAGCATGACGATTTGTTCCTTGACCAAGAGTCTAGGACACAAAAACGTCTCGATCAGGGGGAGGGTTCCGCTCTATCCACAGAGGCGAGCGGCCGCGGTGACCCTATTTGGAGGCCCTGTTGCGGTTCAGGAACATGTTGGCGGCGCCAGCGATCCCGGCGCCGATGATGGCGACCCAGGGCGCTTCCTTGGCGACGGCGGCCAGCAGCACGCGGCTCAGATCGCTGGCGGGCGGCTGGGGCTTTTTGGGCTTGGAGACATGGATCACGATGGCCCAGACCAGCGGCGGCACCAGGAAGACGATGCCCGCCACGGCATAACCGCCCACCGTGCCCAGCCACATGACCAGGGCCGCGGCCACCGCCATGCCCAGAAGGCCGATGCCGAAAAACGCCATCGCAATGGCGGCGGCGGCCAGGATGGCCTTGGCGGTCAGTCGCGCGAACATGTGATCCCCATTCCCTGTCATGCCTGTATACGACAGCAGGCCCTGGCAGGGAAACTAGCGGCGCAGAAAGATCGCGCCCAGGAAGACGCCGATGCCGCCGGCGATCAGCAGCGACTGGAGCGGCTGGGCGCGGACATGGGCGCGCAGTTCCTCGGCATTCTCCTCGGCCCATTCCTCGGCCCCGTCCTTGTATTCCAGGGCCAGGGCCTTGCCTTCCTTGGCCGCTTCCTCGGCCAGCGCCACGGCGCGGTCGGCGATGTCCTCGGCCGATTTCATGGCCTGGGCGGCGCGCTCGGACGCCACTTCGCTGACATCGCCGTACAGCCCCTTCATGTCCGACTGCAGGGCGGCGAAATCGGCGCGCAGCGACGCCAGGCGGGCTTCGATATTGCCGTTGGCGATCTTCTTCTTGGCGGCCATGACTGAACTCTCCATTGGGGTTGGAATGCGCGGGGCAGCTTACGCCGCTTCCCGGGCGGCGGGGTGGAAAAACAGCGCCTGGCCCACCGTGGCCTGCACCGTTTCGGGCAGGAAGGGTTTGGCAATCAGATAGGTCGGCTCCGGCCGCTCGCCCGTCAACAGCTTTTCCGGATAGGCGGTGATGAAGATCACCGGAATGTCGAAGCTGGCCAGGATTTCGCTGACCGCGTCGATGCCGCTGCCACCTTCGCCCAGATTGATGTCGGCCAGCACCAGGCCGGGGCGTTCGGACTTGGCCTTGGCCACCGCATCATCCTTGGTGGCGGCGACCGCCACCACCTTGTGGCCCAGTTCGGTGACCAGATTTTCCAGGTCCATGGCGATGATGGGCTCGTCCTCGATGATCAGCACCTTGCTGGCCAGCTGGCTGTCGATGGTCTTCTGCGCCCCCAGGATGGCGGCTTCCACCTCCTCCGGGGTCTCGTCGATGATGAAGGCGGCTTCCTCCAGGCTGAAGGCCTCCACGGCGGTCAGCAGCAGGGCGGCGCGCTTGGAGGCCGACAGTGACTTCAGGCGGCTTTCCGGGGTTTTCTCTCCGGCCGGGCGGCCTGTCTGGCCCCCCGCCTGCGCGGTATCGTCATAATGCTCGGCGCCCGACTGCCAGATGGCGTGGAACAACCGATAGAGGCCCACGCGCGGCGGGACGCCCTCCATAAGCCCCCGATCCCCCGCAAGAAGC
>CALDFO010000106.1 GCA_937942205.1 uncultured Alphaproteobacteria bacterium | reverse complement strand
TCGAGGTGGTGTAGCCCGACGCCCTGACCGGAGCCGCTACTTTTTCAGGGTCCGCCCCGTATCCGCTATGCGAAAATGAAGGAGCCCGGTTCGGATGAACCGGGCTCCTTGCCGATAGAAGGGCTGCCGCGCGGAATGCGCGACGGAGCATTCCTCAAAAGACGGAATGAGCGGGCTTGCGCCCGCAAGAAAGATTCGGTGATCCGCAAAGGCAAAGAGCGCGGCCCATGAAAGGGGACCGCGCTCTTTCCGGCTGCCAGATGAGATACGGCCCAGGGGGATGGGGGCCGCCAACCGGTACTGCATCAGGCCGCGTATTTGGACGCGACTTTGTCGTTGATGGTGTAGCCCAGGCCCGGACGGTCGGGCAGGATCAGGGAACTGTTCTCCACCCGCTCCGGCGGGTCCACCAGTTCGGAACGCCAGGGCACTTCGCCGTAGGAAAATTCGAAAATCTCGAAGTTCGGTACCGTCGCCATGACATGGGCGGCGGCGGCGTTGCCGACCGGGCTGGCGGGGCCGTGCGGCGAACACATCAGGCCCGCGCCTTCCGCCAGTGCCGAGGTTTTTTTCAGTTCCAGCATACCGCCGACAACCTTCACGTCCGGCATCACGATGTCGGCGGCCTCCGCCTTGATATAGGGATAGAAGCCCTTCACGCCATGAATGGCTTCGCCACCGGCGGTGGGCATCTTGGCGGCTTTGTTGATAGCAGCGAGATTTTCCACCGGATCGGGCGGGCATACTTCTTCCAGCCAGTAAAGATTCAGCGGCTCGAACCGCTTCGCCAGCGACAGACCCTGCTGCAGGTTGAAATGGCTATGCGCGTCGATCAGCAGATCGCGCTTGGGCCCGATCACATCGCGCACCGCCTGGGCGCAATCGATACCCAACTGGGTGAAATGCTCGACCTGCGCCGCATCGGTGAGTCCGTGGGGCATGTTGTCGTACGGCGCCAGCTTGATGGCGTCGAAGCCCGCATCGATCGCGCGCCGGGCGTTGGCGGCGAATCCGGCCGGCGTGCGGTCGTCGGTCGAGCGGTTGATGTTGGCATAGACGCGGATGCGGTCCTGGATGCGGCCGCCGAACAGGTCGTGACAGGGCACGCCCAGCGCCTTGCCTTGCAGATCCCACATCGCCTGCTCGAAAGCACTCGCCGCAACGGCAGCCGGCGTGCGGCCATAGTTGCCGCCATTCTGCGCGCGGATCGGCGCGGTGGCGCGGCAAAACCATTCGATGTCGAAGATGCTGCGGCCACGCATCAATTCCAGATACTGCTTCAGAAAACCGACGCACTGGACCTCATTGGTACTCTGGGACGCGTCGCCCACGCCGGTCAGGCCATTGGCGGTCTTCAAGCGCGGCAGAACCCAGTTGCCGCGCTTGTTGATATGGACGCGCAGCACCTCCATGTCCGAGATGATCAGCCGCGCCTTCTGCTTTTCTGCCGCAATTGCGAAAGAAGGCGCCAATGCAAACGGCGCCGCCGTCATGGCTTTCAGGATCGACCGTCTCTGGGTCATGTTCGTCCCCCGATAAACGCGCGGTTTCCCGCCCTTCTTCAGACCAGGCGCGCTTCGTATCCATCCGTGTGCGGATGCACAAAAGCGCGCTGCGCCCCGGCCCCGTTTTCTCGGCGCCGTACGTACTGAGCGCTAGACGCAGAAATCATCGCTCCCCACACCTTCGGCACAAAATAATTTTGATCGGCATCCAAAGCTGACGCATAGTTTGCGCAGGGGGAAATAAAGATGACAGACATCCCTTTGGATCGGGCGTTTTGGATAGATGTCATAAAACGCGTATCGCGGCGGACAGGGGGCTACGCCGATACGGAAGACCTGGTGCAATCGGCTTTCGTGCGGATGCAGACCTACAGCGCGACGCGAAAGGTCGAAAATCCGGCCGCGTTCCTGGTACGCACCGCCGTCAATATCCGGCTGGACGGCTACCGGCGGGAAAAGCTGCTGGGCAAGCGCCAGTTCACGGAGAATTTCGAGGACTATGAAAATAAGGCGCCTCTCCAGGATGAGGTCATGGCCGTCCGGGCGCGTCTGGACAGGGTGAAGTCCGGGATCGAGCAGCTCCCCCAGCGCACAAGGGAGATTTTCCTGATGCATCGCCTCGACAATGTCCGCTACAGCGAGATCGCGCGGCATTACGGGATCAGCGAGAGCGCGGTGGAGAAGCATGTGGCGCGGGCGACCGCGTTCCTGATGAAATGGGCAAAGGGCTGGTAGCGGTGACGAAGGATATCGAAGAGATCGAGAACGAGGCCGCGGACTGGCTTGCCAGGCTGAATGCGGACCGCCGCGATCCCGGCGACGAAGCCGCCTTCCGGGACTGGCTGGCGCAAAGCCCGGCCCATGCCGCAGCCTTTGAAGACGCGACGGATGTCTGGGAACTGACCGGCGGCGTGCCGCGCGAAAGCTTCGACATTCCCAGACCGCGCCCGGCACGCCTGTCGCGGCGCGAGGTGATGGCGGGCATTGCGGTCACCGCGGTGGCGGCCGGCACTTTTGGCTTCTGGGGACGGGCGGACGCGAAAATCTATGAGACCAAGGTCGGTGAGACCCGCCGGGTCGTGTTCGAGGACAACAGCGTCGCCATGCTGGATACCGACACGCGCATATCCGTGCGCTATGGCGAGATCGAA
>CALDFO010000105.1 GCA_937942205.1 uncultured Alphaproteobacteria bacterium | reverse complement strand
AGCTGGCGGGGAAATAGTGTCATTCCCGCGAAAGCGGGAATCCAGTCAGATTATCCGTGGAAACAGATCCTCCCAATCTGGATTACCCCTTTCGATCAGTTCCAGTTTCCACGACCGATTCCATTTTTTGATCCGCTTCTCGCGGAGGATGGCGTCCTGGACATCGCCATATTCCTCGAACCAGACGAGCATGTGGACGCCATACTTCTTGGAAAAGCCTTCACGAATATCATCGCGATGCTCCGCGATCCGTTTTGCAAGATTTCCGGTCACCCCAACATACAGCGTGCCATTACGTTGGCTTGCGAGCATATACACGAAATAGCGGTGTTCCTTGTTCACTGGATTCCCGCTTTCGCGGGAATGACAATGGAGGTATCCGGCTTCACCTCTTGTCCCGCAGCAGGCGCGCCTTGTCGCGCGCCCAGTCGCGGCTTTTTTCCGTCTCGCGCTTGTCGTGCAGCTTCTTGCCCTTGGCGATGCCCAGTTCCAGCTTGGCCTTGCCCTTGGCGTTGAAATACATCTTGAGCGGGATCAGGGTCATGCCCTCGCGCTGGATGGCGGCGACCAGTTTGGCCACCTCGCGCTTGTGCACCAGCAGCTTGCGGATGCGCTTGGGCTCATGGTTGAAGCGCGAGGCCTGGGTGTATTCGGGGATATAGGCATTGACCAGCCACAGCTCGCCGTCCTTGGCGGTGGCATAGCTTTCCGCGATGGTGGACTTGCCGCCGCGCAGCGACTTGACCTCCGACCCCGCCAGCATGATCCCGGCTTCCAGCGTGTCGGTGATCGCATAGGAGAAACGGGCCTTGCGATTCTCGGCGATCAGCTTGGTGCCATCTTCTTTCTTCTTAGCCACAACAGCCACCTGCCGCTCGCCCAAGCTCGCGGCGTTCGCCGCTCAAAATGGTCCGCAGGACCATTTTGCCCACCTGCGGTGGTCGCGCCTCACCCTTGCGGTTCTCGGCAATCAGCTTGGTGCCGTCGTCCTTTTTCTTGGCCATGATCCTGGATGGGGTGAATGGATCAGAACTTCAAGCCCGCATGGCGCATCCCCGCCTGCACCTGGGCGCGGGCGGCCTCGCTGGCCTCGACCAGCGGCAGGCGCACGGTTTCGGCGCACAGGCCCAGCAGGGAAGCGGCATACTTCACCGGCGCGGGGCTGGTCTCGCAGAACAGCGCGTCATGCAGCGGCATCAGCCGGTCCTGATAGTCGCGCGCCTTGGCGAAGTCGCCCGCCGCGCAGGCGGCCTGGAACTCGGCGCAGAGGCGCGGGGCGATATTGGCGGTCACCGAGATGCAGCCCTGCCCCCCATGGGCGTTGTAGCCCAGCGCGGTGCCGTCCTCGCCCGACAGCAGCAGCCAGTCTTTACCGCAGGCCAGGCGCTCGCGGCTGGGGCGCATCAGGTCGGCGGTGGCGTCCTTCACCCCGATGATATTGGGATGCTTGGACAGGCGGGCCATGGTGTCCACCGCGATCTGGACCACGGCGCGGCCAGGGATGTTGTAGAGGATCAGCGGAATGTGGGCGGCGTCGGCCACCGCCATGAAGTGGCGGTACTGCCCTTCCTGGGTGGGCTTGTTGTAATAGCCGGTGACATGCAGCACCGCATCGCAGCCCACCGCCTTGGCGTGGCGGGTGCGCATGATGGCTTCCTCGGTCGAATTGGACCCGGCGCCCGCGATCACCGGCACCCGGCCGCGCGTCTCCTCGACGCACAGCTCGATCACCCGGTTGTGTTCCTCATGGCTGAGGGTGGGCGATTCGCCGGTGGTGCCGCAGGGAACCAGGCCCTGGGTTCCTTCTTCGATCTGCCAGTTCACCAGCTTGCGGAACGCGGCTTCATCCACCTTGCCGTCCTGGAAGGGCGTAATCAGGGCGGTGAGGGAGCCTTTGATACGGTCGCGCGCGCGGGTCATGGTTTTCGTCCGATGGATTGTTGGCGAAGGGCCACATTTACGCCCCCCTTTTGGGTGCCATTATGGTGGATGCCATTATGGCCCGGAACCGGGGCTTTCGTCTAAGCTGTCCGGGCCTTTTCAACAAGCGTCAGCACAAGATAGCAACCATGACAGTCCTGCGGGCCAGCCTCTATCTCCCTCTTTCCTCCACTATCCTGGCGGGCGCCGTGCTGGCCCAGCCCCTGCCCGCCGGACTGAGCCGCCAGGGCGATGTGGTGATGATGCAGCCCATCGCCGACGGCAGCACCAACGCCCAGCCCGGCATCCGGCCCAGCCGCCTGCGGAACATGAGCGCCCAGGAGCGCGACCTGTTCACCCGCGCCTTCCTGGCGGCGGACCGGGGCGATTGGGTGGGGGCGCGGTCGCTGGCCGCCCAGGGCCAGAACGTCATCGCCCGCCGCCTGCTGGAATGGCGCTATGCGCTGGACCGCAACAGCGGCGCGACCTTCGCCGAGATCGACGCGGTGCTGCGCGATGCGCCCGCCGCCTGGCCGCTGCGCGGCACCTTGCAGGCCCGCGCCGAGGCCGCGATCACGCCCGACATGGGACCGGCCGCCATCGTGTCCTGGTTCGGCAACCGCGAACCCAATTCCAGCATCGGCAAAATCCGGCTGGGCGAGGCGCTGGTGGCCACCGGTCAAACCCAGCGCGGCGCGGCACTGATCCGCCAGGGCTGGATCGAGGGCAGCTTCGACACCGCCACCGAACGCGACATCGCGCAGAAGGACGCCGCCTGGCTGACGCCCGAGGCCGACCGCGCCCGGCTGGACAACCTGCTCTGGGCCGGACAGGTGACGGCGGCCAAGCGGCTGCTGGCGCGGGTGGACGGGCGCGCCGCCGACATCGCCAATGCCCGCATGGCGCTCTATACCGGTTACGACAAGGCGCAAGCTGCCTTGGACAAGGTGGCCGGGTCCACCGATCCCGCCCTGCTGTTCGACTGGTCGCGGGCGCTGCGGATGGCCGGGCGCGCCGCCGAGGCCCGCGCCATGCTGCTGCGGGTGCCCGCCGCGCCGCTGGTCAAGGCACAGCCCACCCGCTGGTGGAACGAAAGCAACCTGCAGGCTCGCGAGGCCCTGAAGGACGGCGATCCGCGCACCGCGCTGGCCTTGACGCAACATGCCGGGTTCACGGCCGGCAATCCGTTCGCCGAGCAGCAATTCCTGGCGGGCTTCATCAGCCTGCGTTTCCTCAAGGAGCCCAAAGCCGCGCTGACCCTGTTCCAATCGCTGGAAGCGGGCGTGCGTATGCCCATCAGCAAAAGCCGCGCCCTCTACTGGCAGGGGCGCAGCCAGGAGGCGCTGGGCGACAATGCCGCCGCCGTCACCGCCTATCGCAAGGCGGGCACGCTGTCCGAGACCTTCTACGGCCAGCTGGCCCTGGCCCGCACCGATGCGGCCCCCATGATGCACCTGACCGATGTGATCGTGGAGGCGGCCGCGCCCAGCGAGGTGGAGCGGGCCAGCCTGAGCGACGAAATCCGCGTGCTGGCCGAACTGGGGCAGGCGGCGACCCTGCGCAGCTTCGTCAACCAGCAGGTGGCGGCCAACACCGCGCCCCGCTTCATCCGGCGGGTGATGATGAACATGACCGACTGGGGCTATCCGGAGATCGCCCTGCGGCTGGCCAAGGGCCTGGGCTATGACGGGATGCTGATGCCGCAATTCGGCTATCCGGTGATCGCCCTGCCCGCCTATCCGGGGCCCGGCGCGGCCCCCGATCCGGCGCTGGTGCACGGCCTGATCCGGCAGGAAACCGAGTTCGACGCCTTTGCCGTCTCCAGCGCCGGGGCGCAGGGCCTGATGCAGATGATGCCCGCCAGCGCCAAGACGGCGGCCAAGCAGGCGAACCTGCCCTACCGGCCCGAGGCGCTTTTGACCGACACCAGCTACAACATGCAGCTGGGCATGACCGAGTATCGCGTCCATCTGGACCGTTACGGCGGCAGCCTGGTGCTGGCGGCGGCGTCCTACAATGCGGGGCCGGGCAATGCGCGCAAATGGCTGGCGGCCTATGGCGATCCGCGCAGCGGCACGGTGGACCCGGTGGACTGGATCGAGCAGATCCCCTTCGCGGAGACCCGCAACTATGTGCAGCGGGTGATCGAGAACACCCAGGTCTATCGCGCCCGGCTGGCAGGCAAGGATGTGCCGCTGAAGGTGCTGACCGATCTGTATGCGCCGGTGGCGCCGCCGACGGCGGTGCTGGCGATCAAGTAGCGGCTATTTGAAGATTTTCAGCCACTCGCGGGCCAGCTTCTGCGCCTGGGCGATCTGGGAGGGCTGCATTTCGGCGGCAAGCTGGTTGCGCCAGCCCTTGGCCGCCTCGACGCCGCGCACCGCCGCCAGATTGAACCATTTGTGGGCGGCGATCAGGTCCACGCCCACGCCCTGGCCGGTCGAATAGGCCAGACCCAGATTGTAAAGAGCTTCGGCGCGCCCTTCCCTGGCGTCGCGCTCGTATTGCGCGAGGCAATCCACATCGATGCAGGCCACGGCACATCCCTCTCGTCCTGCGCGAGTAGGCTGACGCCTTTCGCGCGCCCCGATGGTGAGCGCAGAGAAGCTAAGGCGCGGTAAACGGGCGTTAGCCTTAATTGCTAAGAAGGGTTAAGCGCGATGAATAAAGGCTGAACAGCACAGGTCATCCTCCCCTTCGTGCACGCGAGCGCACTGGAAGGGGAGGTGGCCGTAGCAACGCCGTGGCGCGCAGGCGTTAGCCGAGCACCACGGCAAAGTTGCGAAGGCCGGAGGGGTTCCTAAAGAAGAAAGTTGGATTCCCGCTTTCGCGGGAATGACAAGACATAGCACAGGCCCGCCTCCCCCTC
>CALDFO010000104.1 GCA_937942205.1 uncultured Alphaproteobacteria bacterium | reverse complement strand
GCATCAAAGAGTTCATCACCGACATGGTGAACGCGGAGGCGGAAGCCGCCCGCCTGGCCAAGACGCTTAACACCATCCCGTCTGAGCTGTCCGCCTGGGGCGGCGCCACCGCCATGACGGGCGGCAGCACCAGCGCGCTGGCCGGTTCGGTGCAGAACCTGGTCTCTCAATTTCAACAGTTCTCGCTCACCGGCGAGTCCTCGGTCATCCCGTGGTTCCGGGCCCTGCAGGTCAACATCACTGACCTGGACACCGGCAAGATGCGCGACTTCGGTTCCATCCTGCTGGACCTGGCTGACCGCTTCCACGGCATGGACCCCGCCCGCGCTGCAGCCTTCGGCAAGCAGCTGGGCCTGGACCAAGGCACCATCAATCTCCTGATCCAGGGCCGCAAAGCGGTCCAGGAAATGCTGGCCGAACAAAAGCGGCTGGGCATCATGACGGAGGAAGATGCGCGTGCCGGTCTCGCGCTTCAACACAGCTGGCTCGCGCTCCAGCAATCCTCCAATTCGCTTGGCCGCACCCTGCTGACGGCCGTGACGCCCGCCCTGGTCAAAGTCCTGGATGTGCTCACCAACGTCGCCGTCTGGCTGCGCGGCCACCAGCCGCTGGTCCAGGCCTTCTTTGCGTCGCTGGCAACGGCGGCCGTGGCGCTGACCATCGCCTTTGCGCCGGTCTCCGCCACCGTCCTGGCGATCGCCGCGGCGGTTGTGGTGGCGTCCGCCGCCATCGGCCTGCTGTACGATGACTGGAAAACCTGGACGCAGGGCGGCAAGTCCGCCTTCGGCAACTTCTGGCAGTTCTTTGCCGACAAGTGGAACAGCGTCAAAGGCACCGTCATCCCGATCATGGAAGCGGTCTGGAAGGTGTTCCAGGACGGCTGGGAGATCGTGAAGGGCGTTCTGACGCTTATCGGCGCCCTGTTCTTTGGCACCAGCGATGACATCGCCGCCGCCTGGAAGGGCTTGGGCGAGAAAATCGTCAAGGGCTTCTGGGACTGGGTGGACGCGATCAAGAAGATCACCCCGGCCCTGATCGACGCCATCAAGGCGGCCTTCGGCGCGGCCTTCGACTGGGTGAAGGAACGGGCGCACGTCATCTGGAACGCCATCACCGGCAAGCGCGACAAGCCCGCGCCGCCGCCGGCGCCGTCCGGCAAGCCGTCCAAGGACGCCGCCTGGGCCGCCGCGCGCGCCAGCGAGGCCAAGTATGGCATTCCCGCTGAAGTGACCATGGCGCAGTACCAGCTGGAAAGCGCCAATGGCACGCGCATGCCAGCGGGGAGCAACAACCCCTTCGGCATCAAGGC
>CALDFO010000103.1 GCA_937942205.1 uncultured Alphaproteobacteria bacterium | reverse complement strand
GCCTGGCGCAATCGGCATGACGATAGCAGCCGACCAGATGATCGTTGACCATCCCCACCGCCTGGGCGAAGGCATAGACGATCACCGGCCCGCAGAAATTGAAGCCGCGCTGCTTCAGTTCCTTGGCCAGTCCTTCGCTCATTTCGGTCTGGGCAGGGACCTGCTCGCGGCCGTGGAAGTGGTTGATCCGGGGCCGCCCGCCGACATGCTTCCAGATCAGGTCGTGAAAGCCGCCCGGTTCCTTTTCCTCGATCTCGATCCACAGCCGCGCGCCGCGGATCGCGGCCTCGATCTTGGCGCGGCTGCGGACGATGCCGTCATCGCGCAGCAGGCGCTCCACATCGCGCGCGCCATAGCGGGCGATGCGGTGCGGATCGAAATCGTGGAAGGCTTTGCGGAAGTTGTCCCGCTTGCGCAGGATGGTGATCCAGGAAAGTCCGGCCTGGAATCCGTCCAGCACCAGTTTCTCGTACAAGGCGCGGGCGTCATGCTCGGGCACGCCCCATTCTTCGTCGTGATAGGATTGATAGAGCGCGTCTGTGCCCGGCCACCAGCAGCGCTGCTTTTGCGGCACGGTCAGCGTTTCTCCGGTATTTTCGCAATCAGGGCTTCCGCCCATTCTTCTTGCGCCCGCGCGTTGAAATAATACAGCGCATGGGCTGCTGCGGCGCGATTGGCCGGCAGGGATATCTTCAATGGTTGCAGCAAGGCGAGGTCGGCGCCAGGGGCCGGGCATTTCCGGTCCATGATGCCGAAGGCTTTGGCCGCATTGGCGGCGACGCAATCCAGGGCGGCGGCGGGCGCGGCCCGCCAGCTGGCATCCAGCATGTCCGCAGTGATGCCGTATGCTGCCAGCTCGTTCACGGCGCCGTTCTGAATCGCTTGGGCGCCCACAGCGCCCCTGGTCCAGCGTTTGGGAACATCGGTTCTGCCGACGCAACCATCGACCAACGGCTCAATCGCGGTATCATGCTTCTGTAGCACGCCCATTCCCAACCGGCTGTCCTGACCATAAGCTTTGAGGAACTCCTCGCGGAGGCTTGCGGGTATCTGCGCCCAGACACAATCGCCGAGCTGCGGTGGCTTTGTGGACTGGGCGCCGGCCGGCGCAGATACAGAGAGGCAGAAGAAAAGAAAAACGGTAATCGCAAGCCGCATGTGATTCTCCCGTTTGCGGGATTTAAGCAGACGATCGGCCGTCATCCCAGCCACGCCGGTTTGCGCAGCGTCACCGCGATATCGCCCGCGCGCGCCTCCCGCGCGGCGTCCCACTTGTCCAGCCGTATCGAAGCGAAACCGCGCCTGTCATACGCGGCGATGATCTCGCCGATATCGCCATCCTGCGACACTGGAGTGCCGGGCGGGGGCAGGGCATCTTGTGCCATCACGCACAATGGTCGCTTGCGGCTGGTGGCGCGGTGTTTCATGCGCGAGGTCAGTTCCTGCCCTACATAGCAGCCCTTGGTGAAGGAGACGCCGCCCAGCTCGGCCAGTCCCGCATCCAGCGCGAAGATTTTCTCGAACCCGAAATCGGCGCCTTCCGGTACGCCCAGTGTCAGGCGCAGGGCGTGATAGGCTTGCGGGCCGGGCAGTTCGGCGGGCATTTCCGCACACGCGCCGATGCTGCGGCGGGGGAGATCCGCATGGCGCGGATCGTCGAACGTGACGGCGCGGGCGGAATAGGGTGTGGGCCGGTCGTCGGGATGGCCGGCAAGGGCGGCGAAGACGCCGAGCTGGTCGCGCGCCTCGAGTTCCACCTTGGCGCGCAGGCGGTACAGCCTGAGCTTTTTCAGCAGCGCGTCGCGGGCGGGCGCGGCGCAGTCCAGCAGCAGCGCCCCGTCGCCTTCCGCCACGAAAAAGTCGAACAGGATCTTGCCCTGGGGCGAGAGCAGGGCGGTGTACAGGGCCTTGCCGGGGGCAAGTTTTTGCAGGTCGTTGGTGACAAGGCCCTGCAGAAAGTCGCGGGCATCCGGGCCGCCAAGGGCCAGAATCGCGCGATCGTCGAGGCGTGCGGGTTCCATCCCCTTCATTAGGCCGCTCCAACGCGGTTGCCAAGGGCGGGAGGGCTGGGCTAACTGCCCGGATGAGCGAAGCATTTGATCTGCTGATCCGCGGCGGCACCGTCGCCACCCCCAATGGAATCGCCCCCGCCGATGTCGGCGTGACCGCCGGACGCATCGCCGCCATCGGGGCCTTGTCCGGCGCCAAGGCCGCCGAGGTGTTCGAGGCAAGGGGCCTGCATGTCCTGCCCGGCGTGATGGACACCCAGGTGCATTTCCGTGAGCCCGGCAACGAGCATAAGGAAGACCTGGCCACCGGCAGCCTGGCCGCCATCCTGGGCGGGGTCACCAGCGTGTTCGAGATGCCCAACACCAACCCGCCCACCACCACGCGGGCGGCGATCGAGGACAAGATCGCGCGGGCCACCGGCCGGATGCATTGCGATTTCGCCTTTTACGCGGGCGCCACGCCGCAGAATATCGGCGCGCTGGCCGAACTGGAGGCGATGCCGGGCGTCTGCGGCATCAAGGCTTTTCTGGGATCGTCCACCGGCACGCTGCTGCTGAACAAGGAAGACGACATCCTGGCCGCGCTCAAGGCGGGCCGCCGCCGCGTCGCGGTCCATTCCGAGGACGAAGACCGGATGATCGAACGCAAGCCGCTGGCCGAACGCGGCAGGCCGCAGACCCATCCCATCTGGCGCGACGCCGAATCCGCGCGCATGTGCACCGAGCGGGTGCTGCGGCTGGCGCGCGCGGCGGGCCGCCGCCTGCATATGCTGCATATCACCACCGGTGACGAGATTCCGCTGCTGGCCGCCGCCAAGGATATCGCCACCGCCGAAACCACGCCTCAGCATCTCACTTTGTCGGCCCCGGATTGCTACGAGCGGCTCGGCACCTATGCCCAGATGAACCCGCCCATCCGTGACGAAAGCCACCGTCTGGCCTTGTGGCAGGCGGTGCGGGAGGGGGGGATCGACGTGATCGGCTCGG
>CALDFO010000102.1 GCA_937942205.1 uncultured Alphaproteobacteria bacterium | reverse complement strand
GCGCAAAGGGGAGGCTCGCCCTCCCGCTTCGACAAGAGAACCCGGAGCCTCTATACGACCGGCCATGACAGCGACCGTCGCCCTGATTGACTATGGCTCCGGCAACCTGGCCAGCGCGGCCAAGGCGCTGGCCCGCGCCGCCGACACCGTCGGTCCCGGCAAGTTCGAGATCGTCACCACCGCCGATCCGCAGGCCGTGAAGGACGCCGAGCGCATCGTGCTGCCGGGGGTGGGGGCCTTCGCCGACTGCATGAAGGGCCTGTCGGCGGTGCCGGGCATGGTGGGCGCGCTGCGCGAAAAGGTGCTGCAGAAGGGCGCGCCCTTCCTGGGCATCTGTGTTGGGATGCAGCTTCTGGCGACGGTGGGGCGCGAGTTCGGCGACCATGCCGGGCTGGGCTGGATCGCGGGCGACGTGGTGAAGATCACGCCCAATTCTTCCAAGGGCGACCCGGCGCTGAAGATTCCCCATATGGGCTGGAATGCGCTGACCATCCTGCAACCGCATCCGCTGCTGAACGGCATCGCGGACGGCGCGGACGTCTATTTCGTCCATAGCTATCACATGCGGCCTGCCCTGCCCGAAGACCTGATCGCCACCACCGATTATGGCGGTCCCCTCCGCGCCATGATCGGCAACGAGAATGTCGCGGGCACCCAGTTCCACCCCGAAAAAAGCCAGGCCGCCGGATTGAAGCTGCTGGAAAACTTCCTGGCCTGGCGTCCCTAGAGAAACATCATGATTATTTTTCCCGCGATTGACCTGAAAGACGGCGTCTGCGTCCGCCTGAAAAAGGGCGTGATGGAAGACGCCACCGTCTTCAACACCGATCCCGCCGCCCAGGCGCGCGCCTTCGCCGCCCAGGGTTTCCGCTGGCTGCATTGCGTGGACCTGAACGGAGCCTTTGCGGGCCGCAGCGCCAATGCCGAGGCGATCCGCACCATCCGCGCCGCGATTGCCCTGCCGATTCAACTGGGCGGCGGCATCCGTGACATGGCGGCGGTGGAAAGCTGGCTGGCGGCGGGCATCACCCGCGTGATCCTGGGCACCGCCGCCCTCACCGATCCGCAGTTCGTCAAGGACGCGGCCCGCGCCTTCCCCGGAAAGATCGTGGTCGGAGCCGACGCCAAGGGCGGACGGATCGCGACGCAAGGCTGGGCCGAGGTGTCGGAACTGACGCCGGTGGAGCTGGGCAAGCGGTTCGAGGATGCGGGCGTCGCCGCCATCCTGTTCACCGACATTGACGGCGACGGGTTGCTCAAGGGCGTGAATGTCGCCGCCACCGCCGCCCTCGCCCGCGCCTTGACCATTCCGGTGATCGCTTCGGGCGGCGTCGGCTCGATTGCCGATATCGACAATCTGATCGCCACCAACGCGGCCAATATCGAAGGCGTGGTGGTGGGCCGGGCGCTGTATGACGGCCGCATCGACGTGGCCGAGGCGCTGAAGAAAACCGCCTGACCCTCTCTTGCCCGGCCTCAGCCTCGGCCGAGACGCCGCACGATCTCGTCCAACTGCTCCAGGCTGCCATAGGCGATCCTGACCTCGCCGGTGTCGCCGGTCTTGCCCGGCTTGTGGCGGATCTGAACCTTCAGCCCCAGCGTGTTGGACAGGTCTTTTTCCAGCGCGGCGATATTGGGATCGCGCGGCGGCGTCTGGCCGCTTTTCTTCTTCGCCGTGGTCCGGCGCGCCTCAGCCTGGCGCACATTCAGATGACCTTCGATCAGATCGCGGGCCGCGCTTTCCGGATCGGGTGCGCCCAGCAGCGTGCGGGCATGGCCGGGCGTCAGCTTGCCCTCGCGCAGCCAGGCCTGCACCTGCGGCGGCAGGTTCAGGAGCCGGATGGTGTTGGCGACATGGCTGCGGCTCTTGCCGACATGGCTGGCGACTTCGTCCTGCGTACGGTTGAAAGGGTCGGCCATCAATTGCTTATAGGCGGCCGCCTCCTCCAGCGCATTGAGATCGGCGCGCTGGACATTCTCGATGATGGCCAGTTCCAGCGCCTCGCTGTCGGGCATCTCGCGCACCAGCACCGGCACGTCATGCAGCTTGGCCAACTGGGAAGCGCGCCAGCGCCGCTCGCCCGCCACGATCTCATAGCGGTCCGGCCCGAGAGGCCGCACCAGGATGGGCGACAGCACGCCCTTTTCCTTGATCGAAGCGGCAAGGTCGGCCAGCGGCTGTTCGTCGAAGCTCTTGCGCGGCTGGTACTTGCCCGGCTGCAGGAAGGCCACGGGCAGGGTGCGGATGTCCTTTTTGGCGGCGGGCTCGCCCTTCACGGCGGCGACTTCGTCGCCGATCAGCGCGGGCAGGCCGCGGCCCAGGCCACGGGGGCGATCGGGATTGGGAGGGGTCATGCGGCCCGCAGTCTTTCACGCTGAATCAGTTCGCCCGCCAGCTTGATGTAAGCCTGGCTGCCCGGACAGCGCAGGTCATACACCAGCGCCGGCACGCCATGCGAGGGCGCTTCGGAGATACGCACATTGCGCGGGATCACGGTGGCATAGACCTTTTCGCCCAGCGTCTCGCGCACATCGGCGGCCACCTGGTCGGACAGCTTGTTGCGCTTGTCGAACATGGTCAGGACGATGCCCTGCATCTCCAGG
>CALDFO010000101.1 GCA_937942205.1 uncultured Alphaproteobacteria bacterium | reverse complement strand
TGACCAGCGCCAGGCGCACGCCGCGCCGCGCCGCCGCCAGGATCAGGTTGGGCCAGAGGTCCGACTCCACGAAGAGGCCCATGTCGGGCTTCCAGTGATCGAGGAAGCGGGCGACCGCGCCGGGGGTGTCCAGGGGCACGAACTGGTGCAGCGCGCCGGGCGGCAGCCGCATCCGCATCATGGTGGCGCTGGTGACGGTGCCGCTGGTGACCAGCACGGTGGCGCCATCGGCCTGCAACCGTTCCACCAGCGGCAGCGCCGACAGGCTTTCGCCGACCGAGGCGCCGTGAATCCAGACCAGGCGGCCTTCCGGGCGGGACACCTGCGAACGGCCCTGGCGCTCGCCCAGCCGCGCCGGGTCCTCCTTGCCCCGCGCGGCGCGCTGGCGCAGCAGCAGCGGCGCCAGCGGCGCGGCCAGACCGGTCAGCAGGCGCCAGCCGGCAAGGGCCAAAGGCTGCCGGGCCATCAGGGGCTCTCCAGATTGTGGCGGTACAGGCTGGCGTAAAGGCCGTCCGCCGCCATCAGTTCGGCATGGGTGCCGGCTTGCGCCACGCCGCCCTTGTCCAGCACATAGATGCGGTCGGCATCCACCACCGTGGACAGGCGGTGGGCAATCACGATGGTGGTGCGCCCGCGCATCAGATGCGTCAGGGCTTCCTGCACCTGGCGCTCGGATTCGGCGTCCAGCGCGCTGGTGGCCTCGTCCAGCAGCAGGATGGGCGCGTTCCGCAGCATGGCGCGGGCGATGGCGATGCGCTGGCGCTGGCCGCCGGACAGCTTGAGGCCGCGCTCGCCCACGCGCGTGTCGTATCCCTCGGGCAGGGCCATGATGAAGTCGTGCGCCGCCGCGCCCCGGGCCGCTGTCCTGATTTCTTCCGGCGTGGCGCCGGGTTTGCCCAGGGCGATATTCTCCGCGATGCTTTCGTCGAACAGGATCGCTTCCTGGGTGACCACGCCGATGGCGGCGCGCAGGGATTCCAGCGTCACGCCCTGAATGTCCTGCCCGTCGATCTCGATCCGCCCGCTGTCGGCGTCATAGAAGCGCAGCAGCAGGTTGAAGACGGTGCTCTTGCCCGCGCCCGACGGTCCCACCAGCGCGACCTTGCGGCCCGCCGCGACCTCCAGGCTGACATCCGCCAGGGTCGGCCCGGCATCGGCGTGATAGGCAAAGCCCACATTGCGGAAACGCACCGCGCCGCCATTGGCCGCGACCTGCAACGCGGCGGCGTCCGGCCGGTTGACGATGGCGGGCTTCTCGTCGATCGCCTCGAAGATCCGGTGCGCGGCGGCGATGCCCGCCGAGGCGGTGGGCCAGAGCTGGCTGAGATTGCGCAGCGGCTGCTGCGCCAGCAGCAGGGCGGTGAGGAAGCCGGCAAAGGCGTTGAAGGTCAGGTCGCCATGCAGGCTCTGCCAGCCCGCCGCGAACAGCACGATGCCGATCACCACGCCCAGGAACATGTCGGTCAGCGGCGCGGCGGCGGCGCGCAGGCGCACCGCCTTCAGCAGCACCGCCAGACGCGAGGTCAGGCGGCTGTCCACCCGGTCGATGCTGTGCTGCTCCAGGCCATAGGCCTTGATGATGCGGCGGCCGTCCATCGCCTCGGACAGCGCCACCGACAGGTCGCCGGTCTCGCGCATTCCGCGGGTGGCGGCGCGGCGCATGGAGCCGCCCAGCCGCTCCATCGCCCAGGCGACGCAGGGCAGGGTGATCAGCGCCAGCGCGCCCAGTTGCCAGTCGCTGATCATCACATAGGCCAGATAGACGACCAGCTGGATCGCCTCCAGGAAGACGGCGGCGGTGCCCT
>CALDFO010000100.1 GCA_937942205.1 uncultured Alphaproteobacteria bacterium | reverse complement strand
ATGGGGGCGCTTGCCCTTCCAGACATTGCGGCCGGCCTTGCCCAGAACTTCGTTCATGTGGTCGGGGTTGGAGACCGCGCCAACCGTCGCCATGCAGGTCAGCGGGATCTTGCGGACTTCCGACGAATTCAGACGGATCAGGGCATAACCGGCGTCGCGGCCCAGATACTGGGCATAGGCGCCGGCGGAACGGGCCACCTGGCCGCCCTTGCCCGGCTTCATTTCGATGTTGTGGACGATGGTGCCGACCGGCATCGCGCCCAGCGGCATCGCATTGCCGACCTTCACGTCGACCTTTTCGCCCGACACGATGGTGTCGCCGACATTCAGGCGCTGCGGCGCCAGGATGTAGGTCAGCGTGCCGTCCTTGTACTTGATCAGCGCGATGAAGGCGGTGCGGTTGGGATCGTATTCCAGGCGCTCGACCGTGGCCGGCTCATTGAACTTGTTGCGCTTGAAGTCGATCAGGCGATAGCGCTGCTTGTGACCGCCACCCTGATAGCGGACCACGATGCGACCGGTATTGTTGCGGCCGCCCTTGGAGGTCTTGCCTTCGGTGAGCGACTTGACCGGGCCGCCCTTGTGCAGGCCGGAACGGTCCACCAGCACCAGCTGGCGCTGGCCGGGAGTCGAGGGCTTGTAGTGTTTCAGAGCCATGTCTTAGAGACCCGTCGTGATGTCGATCTGGTGGCCCTCTTCCAGGGTCACGATCGCTTTCTTGATATCCGAACGCGTATAGGCCTTGCCGCGGGCCGCCTTGCGCTTGCCCTTCACGACCACCGTGTTCACCGCCTTGACCTTGACCTTGAACAGGTCGGCGACCGCCTTGGCGATCGCGGGCTTGGTGGCGTCCAGCGTCACGCGGAACACGACCTGGTTCGCCTCGGTCATGCGCGTCGCCTTTTCGGTGATCACCGGCGACAGGATCACGTCATAGTTGATGCTCATCCCAGTCGCGCCTCGATCGCTTTGATGGCGGCAGTGGTCAGGACCAGCTTGTCGCTCTTCATGATGTCATAGACGTTGATGCCGGCCATCGGCAGCAGCGCCACATCGGCCAGGTTGCGGGCGGAGAGCTGGAAGTTCTTGTCGAACTCCGCATCGATCACCAGCGCCTTGCCCACGCCCATCTTGCCGAACTGGGCGGCCAGGGCCTTGGTCTTGACGTCCTTGGTCTTGGCTTCGTCCAGCACGACCAGCGAACCGGCCTTGGCCTTGGCCGACAGCGCATGGCGCAGGCCGAGCGCCTTGACCTTCTTGGGCAGGTCGAACTCGTGGCTGTGGCTGACCGGGCCCATCGCCTTGGCGCCGCCCACGAACAGCGGAGCCGAACGGGCGCCGTGACGGGCGTTGCCGCCACCCTTCTGCTTGCCCAGCTTGTGCTTGGTGCGGTTGATTTCGCCGCGGGTCAGGATCTGGTGCGTGCCGGCGCGGCGCTTGGCAAGCTGCCACACCACCACGCGCTGGATCAGATCCGCGCGGGGCTCCAGGCCGAAGATGGCGTCGTTCAGTTCGACGTCGCCGGCGGCCTTGTTGTCGAGGTTGAGGACTTTGGTTTTCATCGCTTAGCCCTCGGCAGTCGTTTCGGGCGCCGGCGCATCAGCGGCGGCAACCGGAGCGGCGGCGGCAGCGCCCCGCTTCTTGACGGAGGCGGGAGACGGCAGGTCCTTGTGCGGGCGCTTGACGGCGTCGCGCACCATCACCCAGCCGCCCTTGGAGCCCGGCACCGCGCCGCGCACCATGATCAGGCCGCGCTCGACATCGACCTTCGCCACTTCCAGATTCTGGGTGGTGATGTTGTCCACGCCGTAATGGCCGTGCATCTTCTTGTTCTTGTAGGTCTTGCCCGGATCCTGGCGGCCGCCGGTGCCGCCCAGCGAGCGGTGCGAGATCGACACGCCGTGGGTGGCTTCCAGACCGCGGAAATTCCAGCGCTTCATCGCGCCGGTGAAACCGCGGCCGATGGTGACGCCCGTGACGTCCACCTTCTGGCCCGCCACGAAGTGGTCGGCCTGAAGCTGATCGCCGACTTCCAGCATGTTCGCGGAATCGACACGGAACTCAGCCACCTTCCTGCGGGGCTCGATCTCGGCCTTGGCGAAGTGGCCGCGCTCGGCCTTGGTGGTGTTCTTGGGCTTGGCGAAACCCGAGCCGAGCTGAACGGCGGTATAGCCGTCCTTCTCCTGCGTGCGGGTGGCCACGACGGCGCAACCGTCGAGCTTCAGAACCGTGACCGGGACATGGGTACCGTCTGCCAAGAACAGACGGGTCATGCCCACCTTCTGCGTGATGACGCCTGTGCGCACCTGACGCTCCTTACAACTTGATTTCGACGTCCACGCCGGCGGCGAGGTCGAGCTTCATCAGCGCGTCCACGGTCTGCGGAGTGGGTTCGATAATGTCGAGAAGACGCTTGTGAGTCCGGATTTCGAACTGTTCGCGGCTTTTCTTGTCCACATGGGCGGAACGGTTCACGGTGAAACGCTCGATGCCGGTGGGGAGCGGGATCGGGCCCCTCACCTGCGCGCCGGTGCGCTTCGCCGTGTTCACGATTTCCCGCGTCGAATTGTCGAGAATCCGATGATCGAAGGCCTTGAGCCGGATGCGGATATTCTGACTTTGCATAGGATGTATCCTTCGATCCCGGCCGTTACTTAATGATCTTGGCGACGACGCCGGCGCCGACGGTGCGGCCGCCTTCGCGGATGGCGA
>CALDFO010000099.1 GCA_937942205.1 uncultured Alphaproteobacteria bacterium | reverse complement strand
AACCGCCGCCATCCCTTGTTCGAGCGGGTGCGGTTTCTTTCCATCTCCGCTTCCAACCTGGATGAATTCTACATGGTGCGGGTGGCCGGTCTGGTGGGCATGGTGCGCGCCGGGGTGGACACGCCCTCCGCCGACGGCCTGTCGCCGGCCGAGCAATTGGCCCAGGTGGACAAGGCCGCGCGCGCCCTGATCACCGACCAGCAGGGCATCTGGACCCGGCTTCATGCCGAGCTTCGCCAGGAAGGCATCAGCGTGGTGACGGACGAGGAAATCACGCCGCGCGAGCGCGAATTCCTGGATGGCCAGTTCGCCGGGCAGATCTTCGCGGTCCTGACTCCGCTGGCGATTGATCCGGCCCATCCCTTTCCCTTCATCCCCAATCTGGGCTTCACCATCGCGGTGCAGTTGCACAACAAGCGCGACGGCAAGGACTTCTCGGCCCTGATCCCGGTGCCGTCCCAGCTCAAACGCTTCATCCGCCTGCCGGACGCCGCCCCCCGCACGGTGCGCTTCATCCCGCTGGAGCATGTGATCGCGCTCTATTTCGACCGGCTGTTCCCCGGCCATGACGTCAAGGGCTGGGGCATGTTCCGCCTGCTGCGCGACAGCGATGTCGAGGTGGAGGAGGAAGCCGAGGACCTGGTGCTGCTGTTCGAGACGCTGCTCAAGCGCCGCCGCCGCGGCAGCGTGATCCACATGAAATGCAGCGCCTCGATGCCGGGGCCCCTGCGCCAGTTCATCGCCGAGCATCTGGACCTGGATGACCGCGAGATCGTGATCGTCGAAAATCTGATGGGCCTGTCGGACCTGGGCAAGCTGATCCTGCCGGAACGGCCGGAACTCCAGTTCAAGCCCTATAATCCCCGTTTTCCCGAACGCATCCGCGACCATAACGGCGACTGTTTCGCCGCCATCCGCGAAAAGGACCTGATCGTCCATCATCCCTTCGAGAGTTTCGACACGGTGGTGCAGTTCCTGCGCCAGGCCGCCGCCGATCCCGAAGTGGTGGCGATCAAGCAGACTCTCTATCGCACCTCCTCGGACAGCCCCATCGTGCAGGCGCTGATCGAGGCCGCCGACAGCGGCAAGTCGGTCACCGCGCTGGTGGAATTGAAGGCCCGGTTCGACGAGGCCGCCAACATCAAATGGGCGCGCGACCTGGAGCGGGCGGGCGTGCAGGTGGTCTATGGCTTCGTCACGCTGAAGACTCACGCCAAGGTGAGCCTGGTGGTGCGGCGCGAACAGGGCCAGCTGCACACCTATTGCCATTTCGGCACCGGCAACTATCACCCCAACACCGCCAAGATCTATACCGACCTGTCGCTGTTCAGCGCCGATCCGGCGCTGGGCCGCGACGCCGCCCAGCTGTTCAACTTCATCACCGGCTATGCCGAGCCGGTGGGGATGGAAAAGCTGGCCATGTCGCCTCTGACCCTGCGCGGCCGGCTGATCGAGGCCATCCAGCAGGAAATCATGCACGTCCGGGCGGGCCGGCCCGCCGCCATCTGGGTCAAGCTGAACAGCCTGGTGGACCCGGCCATGATCGACGGGCTCTACCGCGCCAGCCAGGCGGGGGTGAAGGTCGAACTGATCGTGCGGGGCATCTGCTGCCTGCGGGCCGGGGTGCCCGGCCTGTCGGAGAATATCCGCGTCAAATCCATCGTGGGCCGCTTCCTGGAACACAGCCGCATCGTCTGCTTCGGCGACGGCCACGGCCTGCCGCACAAGGACGCCAAGGTGTTCATCTCCTCGGCCGACTGGATGCCCCGCAACCTGGACCGCCGGGTGGAGACCCTGGTTCCCATTGAAAATCCCACGGTCCATCAACAAGTCCTTGATCAGATCATGGTGGCGCAACTCAAAGACCAGGCGCAAAGCTGGTATATGGAGCCGGACGGGCGTTATGTCCGTGATTCTCATTCCGAGGACCGCGATGCCTTCTCCGCGCATACCTATTTCATGACCAATCCGTCGCTGTCGGGTCGCGGCCGCGCCCTGAAGATCCAGGCCCCGGACAAGCACCGGAGTTGATCGTGTCGTTCTTGACCGAATCCCGGGGCGCCCGCGCCAGGCGCGGTCCCGTCGCCATCGTGGACATCGGGTCGAACTCGGTGCGCCTGGTCGTATACGAGGCGCCCACCCGCACCGCCGCCACCCTGCAAAATGAAAAGTCCATCTGCGCCATCGGGCGCGAGATGGTCACCACCGGCCGCCTGCACCCCCAGGGCGTCGCCGATGCGCTGGCGGCGCTGGCCCGTTTCCGCGTCATCGCCGACGGGCTGGGCGTGGAGGCGCGCGAGGCGGTGGCCACGGCGGCGGCGCGCGACGCCAGCAACGGCGCGGACTTCATCGTCCGGGCCGAGCGCGCCTGGGGCGGGCCGATCACCGTGCTGGCGGGCCAGGACGAAGCCCGCATCGCCGCCGAAGGCGTGATCGCGGGCACGCCCGACGCCGAGGGGCTGGCCGCCGACCTGGGCGGCGGCTCGCTGGACATGGTGCCTGTCAGGGGCGGGCGCACCGGCGTTGCCCATACCCTGCCTTTCGGTCCCTTGCGCCTGATGGACCAGAGCCGGGGCGATCCGGACCGGGCGCGCGATATCGTGGACAAAGGGCTGAAGGCGCTGCCGTCCTTCAAGGAGGTGGGCCTGTCCGCGCCCACGCTCTATGCGGTGGGCGGCATCTGGCGCAGCCTGGCGCGGGTGGACATGGAGGAGCAGAAATATCCGCTCCATGTCCTGCAGCATTACACCATTCCGCGCGGCCGGGCCCTGCGGCTGTGCAAACTGCTGGCGGGCCTGTCGAAAGACAGCATCCGCAAGATCAATGTGGTGTCCCGCCGTCGCGCGGAATCCTTGCCCTATGGCGCGGTGGTGCTGGAGCGGCTGCTGGAAGCGGGCGACGTCAGGGATGTGGTGATCAGCGCCTATGGCCTGCGCGAAGGGCTGCTGTTCCAGCGGCTGTCGGCGGAGGAGCGCGCCCAGGATCCGCTGGTGGCGTTCGCCCGCGCCGCCAATGCCCGCAACGCCCGTACCGCCTGCCATGCCCAGGAAATGCTGGACTGGACGCGCCCGCTGTTCGAGGGCGAAAGCGCCGCCGAAGCACGCATCCGCGAAGCCTCGGCCTTTTTCTCGGATGTCGCCTGGCGGCGGCATCCCGACGACCGCGCCGTGGGCGCCTTCGGCCAGGTGCTGACCGCGCCGTTCGCGGGCGCCAGCCACCGGGCCCGCGCCATCATCGCGGCCAGCGTCTTTCACCGCTATTCCGGCGATGAGGAGGTGCCGCAGGCCATCGCCCTGGCGGGCCTGCTGGACAAGGACGATCAGAAGCGCGCGCTGGCGCTGGGGCTGGCCTGGCGTTTCGCCTTTTCGCTGTCGTCCAGCGCGGGCGGCGAGCTGGCACAGTATCGCCTGCGCCTGACCCCGGCCAAGATCATCCTGGAGGTGCCGGCCAGGCGCGAAGCCATCGCCGGCGAGCCGGTGCAGAAGCGGCTGGGCGCGCTAGCGGATATACTGGGCCGCAAGGGCGAGATACTGATTGGGTGAGCCGCGGCGCGCGTAGCGCGTGAGCAGGTCCGGTGGACCTGCGAAAGCGAGCGAACGCCGCGAGCCAAAGCGAGCGGCCGGATAGGCGCGGTCCTGCCCTTGTCATTCCCGCGCAAGCGGGAATCCAGCTTTGTTTCTTTGAATGACCCCCTCCGGTTTCAACTTCCGCTCGGCTGCTCCGGCTCCCGCCGTCGCACGCGCCTCGCTCGTTGAAACCACCTCCCCCTTTGGATGCGCTTCGCGCATAAGGGGGAGGAAGGTCTCTGGAATTCCTTTCCTTGTCATTCCCGCGCAAGCGGGAATCCAACTTTCTTATTACAGGCTCCGCTACGCCACCAGCTTCTTCGCCTTCACCTTCACCCGCATCACATGGTGATTGGCGGCGATATAGAGATAGCCGTCGGCGCCGATCTCGCAATTGGCCGCCGGGCCGGTGACGCGGATCGTGCCCAGACGCTTGCCCTGCGGGCTGACGATGCTGATGCCCTTCTCCGACAGCCAGACATGGCCCGCCGCGTCCACCTTCAGGCTGTCGCCGCTCTTGCTCTGGATGCCCTGGGCGGCGCGGTCGATGAAGGGCTTTTCCGAGATCGACTTGCCGTGTTCGTCCAGGGTGTGGACGATCCAGCCTGCTTCGCTGTCGGTGTGATAGAGCTTGCGGCCATCGGGCGAGATGCCGACGCCGTTGGGCATACCGTATTTGCCCAGCAGCGTCACCTTGCCGTCGCGGCCCAGCCGGAACACGCCGGTATAGTCCATCTCGCGGTCGGGCGACTGCTGCACGCCCGCCAGGCCATAGGGCGGATCGCTGAAATAGATCGCCCCGTCCACCGGCGAAACGCACAGATCGTTGGGGCTGTTGAACCGCTTGCCCTCGAAGCGGTCGGCCAGCACCGTCTTCTTCTTGGTCGTCAGGTCGATGCCGCTGATGCCGCGCCCGCCGCTGTCGGCGATCACCAGGCCGTCGCGCCCGCTCTTGTAGCTGAGGAACAGCCCGTTGGAGCCGGGCTCGCGGAAGCGCGGCGAGGGCGGGCCCTGATAGCCCGAAGGGGTGAGCCACACCGAACGGCCCGTCTTGGGCGACCATTGAAAGATGATGTTCTTGGGCGGATCGGAGGCCAGCAGATAGCCGTCGGGGCCGCCGACCCAGACCGGGCCTTCGCACCACTGAAAGCCGTCCGTCACCACTTCGACCTTGGCATCGGGGGCGATCAGCGCGTCCAGCGCCGGATCGATGCGCTCGATGGTGGCGGTGGGCGCGGCGTCCTGCGCCAGGGCGGCGCCGGGAAGGCCGGTGCCCGCCAGCGCGGCGCTGCCGATCATCATGGTGCGGCGTGAAACCTGTGTCATGTGGCGTATCCCTGTTTTGCGGCAAATCATGAAACAGGGTCATCACGGACGCAAGCGGCGGGGTCCGCCAGTCGAACGGAGGCTGTTGCGCTGTCTGTCTTACGGTGTGGCGGCCGCGATGCCGGTTGCGGGTGTCGTCTCCAGCCGTTTCGCCAGCCGGCGTCCCAACGCCATGCCGGGCTTTTCGATGATGCGATAGGTGAGCGCGGACACCAGCAGCGTCAACGCCAGGGTGGCGGGCAGGGCCAGCGCCAGGAATTTCCAGCCGAACAGATGCTCGTCCCATTTGGTGAGGGCGCGAAACACCCCATACAGAATGGGAATGTGGACGAGATAGACCGAATAGGAGATCTCGCCCAGCCTTTGCAGCGCGGGCTGCGCCAGCAGCCGGTTGACGGCGCGCGTCACGGTGGTCTGCCGTCCGGTGCGCTGCGCCAGCAGGGCATCCATCACCACCAGCCAGATCAGCACGGGCAGGGGCTGGTGCAGCAGGACATAGACCAGCACGGCCAGCGCCAGCAGCAGGGCGTCATGGGTCCGTGCCGGGACA
This sequence comes from uncultured Alphaproteobacteria bacterium, assembly GCA_937942205.1. GTDB lineage: Bacteria > Pseudomonadota > Alphaproteobacteria > Micropepsales > Micropepsaceae > Rhizomicrobium. The sequence goes on along the minus strand of CALDFO010000099.1, from coordinate 2,519 downwards.
TGCGTGTACCAGTCCGGCGACTGCCAGGCCTGGAAGGAGATCATGCCCAGCACGAACCAGATGAACTGGTTGGGCAGGAAGCCGACGCTGGGAATGCCCAGCAGGCCGATGGCGGCAAGGCCGATGCCGCACAGCGCCAGCGCCGCATGGCGTCCGCGCACCCACAGCGCGAACAGGGCCGGAGCGATCAGATAGAACTGCCATTCCAGCGAGATGCTCCAGCCCTGGCTGAGAAAGGTGAAGTTGGAATCGGCCAGGATGGTGTCCGGGACCAGGCCGTGGATCATCAGGATATGCGCCCACAGATGCGGCCCAAAATGCGCCAACGTCTCCTGATGCACCTTGATGGCGTCATAGACATGCTGGTTGCGCCAGAACAGGTTTTCCAGCGTGCGCAGTTCGAAGGGCGCGGCCAGCGCCGCCGCCATCAGCACGGCGAAATAGAGTGGCGCCAGGCGGAAGAAGCGGCGGGCGATGAAGGCGCGCCAGTTCTCATGTTCGCGCCGCAACAGGCCCCAGATCACGAAGCCCGACAGGATCATGAAGACATAGACGGGCAGCAGGGGTTCCAGCGCCGCGCGCGAATGGGTTTCCAGGATTCTGGCGTCGCTGATCACGCGGGCCGTGACATGGGCGATCACGACCCAAATCGCCAGCAGGCCCCGCAGGGACTCCAGCGCCGCGATCTTGCCCGCCTGCCTCATGGCGCCATTCTGCGGTGGGAGCGCTTAACAAAGCCTCGCCTCCCGCCTGCGGGCGCGAGCCGGTCGCAGGATGTTGCGGACGCGAGAAATCCCCGCTTTGGGAACCGCCACTTGCGCCCGAACACGGGGAAGGCTTTAAAGGGGGCAAGAGCCGTGCCCCAGGGCGGCAGGCGCGGCCAATTGTTCAGTCTTTCAAAGACTTAAGGAGTGCACATGGGTACCTTCAGCATCTGGCATATCGTGATCCTGGCGGCTGTGGCGCTGGTGCTGTTCGGCGGCCGCGGTAAGGTTTCCGACCTGATGGGCGACTTCGGCAAGGGCATCAATTCCTTCAAGAAGGGCCTGGCCGAGAAGGAAGACCCCAAGGTGATCAACGCCGAGGACACGAACAAGGACAAGACCACGGTCTGAAGTCCCGCCGCGGGCAGGGGCGTCCTGAATGTTCGATATCTTCAGCGGGCAGCACATCATCGTCCTGCTGGTCGTCGCCCTTGTCGTGGTGGGACCGAAGGATTTGCCGCGCCTGATGAACATCGCGGGCAAATGGGCGGGCAAGGCCCGCGCCATGGCCAGCGAATTCCGCAAGAGCTTCGACGAGATGGCGCGCCAGGCCGAGCTGGACGAACTGCGCAAGGAGATCGAGGAGCTCAAGAAGAAGAACCCGGTCGCCGAGATGCAGGCTTCGCTGGACGCGGCGCAGGCCGATATCAGCCGCGAAGTGGACGCCGCCCAGCCCGGGGACGCCGCCATGGCCGATGCGGCGGCCAATTCGGGGGATAGCGCGGACCAGACCCCGGCCGAAAGCACCGCGCCGGTGGAAGGGGCGAGCGAACCCCGCAGCGGCGAGTTCCAGGTCACCGACACCGCATCCGACGCGCCCGCCGCGCCTGACGACCCCGCCGCCGCGCCCGGCAGCCAGCCCGTAACACCCGCATGAACCCCACCCCGGAAGACGAAGCCGCTCTCGACGCCACCAAGGCGCCGCTGATGGAGCATCTGCTGGAGTTGCGCACCCGCCTGATCTGGGCGCTGGCCTCCTTCGGCATCGCCTTCATCGTCAGCTTCATCCTGGCCAAGCCGATCTTCAGCTTCCTGACCCGGCCGCTGCACGACGCCCTGCGGGGACAGGAAAACGACCATCTGATCTATACCGCCCTGACCGAGGTGTTCTTCACCAACATCAAGATCGGCATGTTCGGCGGCATCTGCCTGGGCTTTCCCGCCATCGCGGCGCAACTCTGGATCTTCGTCGCGCCGGGCCTGTACCGGCATGAGAAGCGGGCGTTCCTGCCCTTCCTGGTCGCCACCCCCTTCATGTTCGTGCTGGGCGCGGCCTTCGTCTATTATGTGATGCTGCCCTTCTCGATCCATTTCTTCACCGGCTTCCAGGTCGAGGGCACGGCGCACACCATGGGCGTGCAGCTGCAGGCCAAGGTCAGCGAATATCTCGACCTGGTGATGACGCTGATCTTCGCCTTCGGCCTGACCTTCCAGTTGCCGGTGCTGCTGGCGATCCTGGGCAAGATCGGCCTGGTGTCCAGCAAGTCGCTGCGCGAGATGCGGCGCTATGCCATCGTGGGCCTGTTCGGCGTGGCGGCGGTGTTCACCCCGCCCGACGCCATCTCGATGCTGGCGCTGGCGGTGCCGCTGACCCTGCTCTACGAAGTCTCGATCTGGCTGGTGATCTATTTCGAGCGCCAGCGCGCCCGCGAGGATGCCGCCCGCGCCGCCGCCGAAGCCGGCACCGAAGCCGCCACCGGCACCGACGTCACGCCGACCTGACGCCCCGCCTCAGGCGGCGGCGCGGCCATGGCC
>CALDFO010000098.1 GCA_937942205.1 uncultured Alphaproteobacteria bacterium | reverse complement strand
TTCGCACGCTGAAACCACCTCCCCCTCTTATGCGCTTGCGCGCATGAGGGGGAGGCGGGCCTGCGCCGGCTTCCTCAATCCAACTTTCTTCCCACCGTATCCCTATCCACCACGCCCGATATTTATTTTCCCCTGCGCCGTCCGCCGCTTGGCGCGCCTTCCCCCGCCCCGGCGCGCATCGGCCTGTCCACATCCCCTTCGCACGCGTTCGTTCTCTCCTTACCTTTCCTGTTTTGAAGGAGGCCGGATGAAACCCAAAAGCGTCGAAGACCTGTTGCAGGACCAGTTGGCCGCCTGCCTGGCCGCCACCCAGGATTGCCTGGACCGCTCGCGCCAGACCTCCGCCGACGATCCCTATGGCCATATCCGCCGCCACGATGTCGCCTATGTCGCCAGGCTGATGAAGGCATCCGCCCGCCTGACCGAGGCGCTGGCGAAACTGCGCGGCGAAAGCCGCCAGACCATTCATGTCACGCGTGGCGTGGCGGGTATGGACAAGAGGCGGGGGTGAGGAAATTCCGCCCCAAAACGCCCGCTGCCCGCCTGCATTATGCCCGGCTGGACCGTCTGATAGCGCGGTGCGCGGCGCTGGCCGCCCAGGCCGAGGCGCTGGCCTCCGCCCGTCTTGTCGTTCCCGCGAATGTCCCGGCCTCGCGCCGCGCTTGGGCGCGCGCCGCCAGAGGCTACTCGCCGCCCTCTTCCTCGGTCGGGTCATTCTCGGCGGGGATTTCCAGCAAAGCCTCGGCCTGGGCGCCCGGCACCGCCTCCACATTGCGCAGCGAACGCGTCATGGCGCGGGTGCGCGTGCCCAGCCGGTCGATGGTGTTGGTGGCGGCGTTCAACTGCTTCTTCAGCGTGTCCACCACCTTGCCGTGCTGGGCGAACTCGGTCTTCACCGCCCCCAGCACCTGCCACACCTCGCTGGACCGCTTCTGGATCGCCAGCGAGCGGAAACCCAGCTGGAAGGCGCTCAACATCGCGGACAGGGTGGTGGGGCCCGCCAGCGTCACCCGGCAGTCGCGCTGCAACTGCTCGAACACGCCGGGGCGGCGCAGCACTTCGGCGAACAGGCTTTCGGTGGGCAGGAACAGGATGGCGAAATCGGTGGTCACCGGCGGATTGATGTATTTGTCGGATACGGTCTTGGCGAAGCTTTTGACCCGCGCCTCCAGCGCGGCGGCGGCGTCCTCCACGGCGGCGGCATCGGCGCGCTCGGTGGCATGGACCAGCCTTTCGTAATCCTCCTGCGGGAATTTCGCGTCGATGGGCAGCAGAACGTCTTTCTCATCCGCCCGCCCCGGAAACCGCACGGCGAACTCCACCCGCTCCAGACTGCCGTCCTTGACCTGGGCGTTTTTCAGATACTGGTCCGGCAGCAAAAACTGTTCCAGCAACATGCCCAACTGCACCTCGCCCCAGGTGCCGCGCGTCTTGACGTTGGTGAGCACGCGCTTGAGATCGCCCACCCCGGTGGCCAGGGTCTGCATCTCGCCCAGCCCCTTGTGCACATTCTCCAGCTGGGTCTGCACCACCTGGAAGGATTCGGTCAGCCGCCGCTCCAGGGTGGATTGCAGCTTTTCGTCCACGGTCTGGCGCATCTCGTCCAGCTTGGCGCTGTTTTCCTGGCGCAGCACATCCAGCCGCCCTTCCAGGGTCAGGCGCAGGGCTTCGCCGCCGGCGGCCTGCCGGTCGGACATGTCCGCGATCTGCTGCTTCATCTCGTTCAGCCGCTGGTGCTGGCTGTCGCCAAAGGTCTTCAGGGTTTCCGACAGCAACCGGCTGCTTTTGTCGAAATTGCCGGTCAGTTCCTCGCGCAGGGCCCGCGCCGTCTCCTGGCCGGACTGTGCGGCTATCTCCTGCCGCTGGTCGAACGACGCCTGCAATCCGCGCAGACTGTCCGTCAGTTCCAGGCGGGTGCCGCGCGCCTGTTCGGCGGCGTCGCCGCGGGTGCGGTCGGCCTCGGTGCGGATGGTGTCGGCCAGGTCGGCGGCGTGCCCGCCGCGCCCGGCGCGCAGGAACGCCAGCAGGGCGAAAACCGCCGCGATCAGCCCGAACAGGGCCGCCGCGCCGGAAAGGATCAAAGCCATGGCCGTCTCCGAAGGAATCTGTCCGATACTAGCCGGATTTGGGCCGATCCGGCCCGCTTCTTGACCCCCGGCGTCCCCGGTCTTATCTCACGCCCATGGCTATCCGTCCCATCCTGACCGCCCCCGATCCGCGCCTCCAGGCGGTTTCCACCGATGTGGAGGCCGTGACCGATGAGATTCGCGCCCTGATCGCCGACATGGCCGACAGCATGTACCAGGCGCAGGGCATCGGGCTGGCTGCGATCCAGATCGGGGTGCCCAAGCGGGTGCTGGTGATCGACCTGGACCAGAAAGAAGGCGAGAAGAATCCGGTCGCCTATATCAACCCGAAGATCACCTGGGCCTCGGACGAGATGGCCGTGTATGAGGAAGGCTGCCTGTCGGTGCCGGAGATCTGGGACGATGTCGAACGCCCCGCCCGCATCAAGGCCGAGTATCTGGACAGCAACGGCAACAAGCAGACGCTGGAAGCCGACGGCCTGCTGGCCACCTGCCTGCAGCATGAGATGGACCATCTGAACGGGGTGCTGTTCATCGACCATCTCTCCCGCCTGAAAAAGAGCATGGCGATCAAGAAGCTCACCAAGGCCAAGAAACTGGCGACGGCCTGATGACGCTCCGCTTGGCGTTCATGGGCACCCCGGACTTCGCGGTGCCCACGCTGGCCGAACTGATCGCGCAAGGTCACGACATCGCCGCTGTCTATTCCCAGCCGCCCCGGCCCAAGGGGCGCGGCATGGCGCTGGAACCGGGGCCGGTTCATGCCTTTGCCGAACGCCACCGCCTTCCCGTCCGCACGCCGCTGTCGCTGAAGGGCGAAGCCGAGCAGGCGGACTTCGCGGCGCTGAATCTGGATGCGGCCATCGTCGTCGCCTATGGCCTGCTGCTGCCCAAACCGATTCTGGATGCGCCCCGGTTGGGCTGTTTCAACCTGCACGGTTCGCTGTTGCCGCGCTGGCGCGGCGCCGCCCCCATCCAGCGCGCCATCATGGCGGGCGACGCCCAGACCGGTGTGATGGTGATGCAAATGGAGGAAGGGCTGGACACCGGCCCGGTGCTGATGGCCGAACGGGTGGCGATCACCCGCCAGACCGGCGGCGAGTTGGCCGACCAGCTGTCGCGCCTGGGCGCGGACCTGATGGTGCGCACCCTGGGGGCGCTGGAACGCGGCGGCGTGACCCCGGTGGCGCAAGGCCAGGACGGCGTCACCTATGCGAAGAAGATTTTGAAGGACGAAGCGCGCATCGACTGGTCGCGTCCGGCCCGCGAGTTGGATTGTCATGTGCGCGGCCTGTCGCCTTTTCCCGGGGCCTGGACCGAGATTCATGGCGAGCGGGTGAAGCTGCTGTATGCCGAACCGGCGGATGGTTCTGGTTCGCCCGGCGTCGCGCTGGATGACGCCCTGACCATCGCCTGTGGTGACGGTGCCTTGCGGTTGGTCAAGGTTCAGCGCGCGGGCGGCAAGGCGATGGCGGCGGCGGACCTGCTCAAGGGCTTTGCGGTGCCGCGCGGCACGCAGCTTGTCTGATGCCGCGCTATCGCCTCACCCTCGAATATGACGGCGGCCCCTTTGTGGGCTGGCAGCGTCAGGCCGAGGGGGCCTCGGTGCAGGCGTCGCTGGAAGCCGCCATCGAAAAGCTGTCGGGCGAACGCGTCACCGTCACGGGCGCGGGCCGCACCGATGCCGGTGTCCATGCCCTGGGGCAGGTGGCGCATTTCGACCTGGAAAAAAGCTTCGCGCCGGGCAAGGTGCGCGACGCCCTGAACTTCCACCTGCGGCCCGATCCGATAGCGGTACTGGAGGCGGCGGAAGCGACCGGAGATTTCCACGCCCGCTCTTCCGCCACTTCGCGGCATTATCTGTTCCGCATCTTGAACCGCCGCAGCCCGCCCGCGCTGGATCGCGGCCGGGTCTGGCATGTCTCGCCCGCGCTGGATGCCGAGGCGATGGATGCCGCCGCGCGGCATCTGGTGGGCCGGCATGATTTCACCACCTTCCGCGCCGCCGAATGCCAGTCCCAGTCGCCGGTCAAGACCCTGGACCGGCTGACCGTGTCGCGCCGCGCCGACGAAATCCATATCGAAGCCTCGGCGCGGTCTTTCCTGCATCACCAGATTCGCAGCTTCGCCGGAACGCTCAAGCTGGTGGGTGAAGGCAAGTGGACGCCGCGCGACGTCAAGACGGCGTTGGAGGCGCGCGACCGCACCGCCTGCGGTCCGGTCTCGCCGCCGGACGGGCTGTATCTGACGCGGGTGGATTATTAGAGATCGACGAGGGTGACGCTGCCCGGATCGATCGGCTCGCCCAGGAATATCTGCCCCAGATGGGCAAAGCGGCCCGGCGCGTCGGTGGCCAGGAAGCGGGCCGTGCCGCCGCCTTCGCCGTTCAGCAGATTTTTCTCCCGCAAGACATTCTCCACCGCCGCAGCCGTGGTCTCGGCGCTGTCGATCAGGGTCACCTCCGGCCCCGCCACCTGACCGATGACCGCCTTCAGTACCGGAAAATGGGTGCAGCCCAGCACCAGTCCGCGCGGGCGCGGCACCGTGGCCAGCAGCGGACCCAGATAGCGCTGCGCCGCCAGTTCCGGCAGCGGCCCGTCGTGCAGACCCTCCTCGGCCAGCGCCACGAACAGCGGCGCGGCCTGCTGCACCACCGGCATGTGCGGCGCGATGGCCTGGATGGCGCGGACATAGGCGCCGCCCTTGACCGTGCCTTCGGTGGCGATCACCGCGATGGGGCCATCGGGCGCGGCGGCGACCGCGGCGGCCGCGCCCGGCGCGATCACCCCCACCACCGGCAGCGGCGCCAGTGTCTCGGCCAGAGTCGGCAGCGCGGCGGCGGAGGCAGTGTTGCAGGCCACCACCAGCAGCTTGATGCCATGCCGCATCAGCGCGGCGGACGCCTGCACGGCATAGCGTGTCACCGTGTCGGCGCTCTTGGTGCCATAGGGCAGGCGGGCGGTGTCGCCCAGATAGACGAAATTCTCTCCCGGCAGCCGCGCGCGCAGCGCCCGCATGACGGTCAGGCCGCCCATGCCGGAATCGAAGATGCCGATCGAGGCGCTGCTCAAAGCGGCGGCTTGTTGAAATAGGCCGCCAGCAGCGCGGCATAGATATCGGTCAGGGCGGCGATCTCATCCACCGGCACGCATTCATCGGCCTTGTGCATGGTGGCGCCCGCCAATCCCAGTTCCACCACCGGACAGATATCCTTGATGAAACGGGCATCCGATGTGCCGCCACTGGTGGAGAAGATGGGCGCCTGTCCGGTGATCCCGGCCACCGTGTCGCTGACCAACTGGGTGAACTTGCCCGGCGCGGTGAGAAAGGAAACGCCGCTGGTCTGGGAGGTCACTGTGATCTCGCAACCGCTCTGCTGCGCCATCTGCTGGGCGCGGTCCTGGACCCAGCGGATCAGGCTGTCCGGGGTGTGCCGGTCATTGAAACGGATATTGAAGCCCGCCCGCGCCTCGCCGGGAATCACATTGGTGGCGGGGTTGCCCACATCCAGGGTGGTGAAGGCCAGGGTCGAGGGGTCGAAATGCTCGTTGCCCTTGTCCAGCTTGTGCGTGGCCAGTTGGGTGACCAGTTCGGCCAGCGCCGGAATCGGGTTCCTGGCCTTGTGCGGATAGCCGACATGACCCTGCGCGCCGGTCACCGTCAGGCGGAAATTGATCGAGCCGCGCCGCCCGATCTTCAGGGTATCGCCCGCCCGGGCGACGCTGGTGGGTTCGCCCACCACGCAATGGTCGATCTTTTCGCCGCGTGCCTTCAGCCAGTCCAGCAGCTTGACGGTGCCGTTGACCGCCGCGCCTTCCTCGTCGCCGGTGATCAGCAGGCTGATCGAGCCTTTGACCGCGGGCGTCCTGGCCACGGCGGCGACGAAGGCGGCGATGGCCGATTTCATGTCGGCGGCGCCGCGCCCATAGAGCAGGCCGTCCTGCACCGTGGCGGCGAAGGGATCGGTGTTCCAGCCTTCGCCCACCGGCACCACATCGGTATGGCCGGCAAAGCAGAAATGCGGCGCCTCCGTGCCCCGCCGGGCATAGAGATTGTCCACCTCGCCGAATGGCAGGCGATGGGTGGAAAAACCCAGTTCCTTCAGCACCGCTTCCAGCACATCCAGTGCGCCCGCGTCGGCGGGTGTCACCGAAGGGCGGCGGATCAGCGCCTGGGCCAGGGCCAGCGCGTCTATGGCGATCGGCTGGGCCATCAGTCGCGCAGCAATTCGTTGATCGAGGTCTTGGCGCGGGTCTTTTCATCCACCCGCTTGACGATCACGGCGCAATACAGGTTCGGGCCCTTGTCGGACGGCAGCGAACCGGACACCACCACCGAATAGGGCGGCACCCTGCCCAGATGCACTTCGCCACTGGCGCGGTCCACGATCTTGGTGGAGGCCGACAGATACACGCCCATGGACAGCACGCTGCCTTCGCCCACGATCACGCCTTCGGCCACTTCCGCCCGCGCGCCGATGAAGCAATTGTCCTCGATGATGGTGGGGGCGGCCTGCAGCGGCTCCAGCACGCCGCCCAGGCCCGCGCCGCCGCTGATATGGCAATTGGCCCCGACCTGGGCGCAGGAGCCGACCGTGGCCCAGGTGTCGATCATGGTGCCTTCGCCGACCCGGGCGCCGACATTGACGAAGCTGGGCATCAGCACCGCGCCCTTGGCGATGAAGGCGGACCGGCGCACCACCGCGCCCGGCACGGCGCGGAAACCGGCGGCGCGGAAACGCGCCTCGTTCCAACCCAGGAACTTGGAATCCACCTTGTCCCACCACACCGCGCCGCCCGGACCACCTTCGATGATCTTCATGTCGTTGAGGCGGAAGGACAGCAACACGGCCTTTTTCAGCCAGTCATGCACCACCCATTGGCCATCCGTCTTTTCCGCGACGCGCAGCGCGCCGCTGTCGAGCTGATCCAGCGCCGTTTCCACGGCGTCGCGTTCGGCGCCCTTGCTGGCGACGGACAGGGATTCGCGGTTGTCCCAGGCGGTTTCGATGGCGCGGCGCAGATCACTCATTTTCAAATCCTGATGTTGTGCAAGAACTGTGTGAGGTTTTCGGTTTCATGGTCAATGTCGCCCGGCGCGGTATCGGCCAGCGGGCCTTCCTTGGCCCAAGGCGCGTCGGTTTTCAGCCATACGGTGGTCATGCCCAGCGCCCGGGCCGGTCCCAGATTGCGGGGCAGGTCGTCGAACAGCGCGGGAGAGGCCGCATCGACCCCACCCGCCTCCACCACGCTGGTATAGGCCGCCGGATCGGGCTTGGGCGCAAAGCCGATGGTGCGGATGTCCCACACCGATTCAAACAGATGCGCCATCTCCAGCCGCTCCAGGATGCGCGCGGCATGAACGCGGCAGCCATTGGTGAAGATGAAGCGCCGTCCCGGCAGCTTTTCGACGGCGTCGCGCAGCGCGGCATCGGCGGCCAGGCCGGACAGGTCGATGTCGTGCACATAGTTCAGGTAATGATCGGCGTCGCAGCCATGCTCGCGCATCAGCCCGTTCAGGGTGGTGCCATAGCGGTGATACAGTTCCTTCTGCCGCCGGCGGGCCTGGTCACGCGCCAGGCCCAGAAAGCCGGACACATAGTCCGTCATGCGCGATTCGATCTGGCTGAAGACGCCGTTGCCCGCGTCATACAGGGTGTTGTCCAGGTCGAAGACCCAGTTGCGGATATGACGGAAGTCCGGGCGCGATTGTGCCCTCAAAATCCCGGTTTTCATGCCTGATACGCGCGTCATGGCGCCGAACATGGCGCGGCCGGCGCGCCCGCGCAAGCACCGTTAATCGCGTGTCCACCATGCCTCTTTAACGGCTGTTAAAGGCCATGAACGAGAATGGGTTATGGGGAAACGGGGTGTGAAAAAGCCACGGGGACGACGATGACGGTTTCTTTCCGCCGCCCGGATGGGCCGGGCCTTGATCCGCGCGATGCGCTGGACATTCTGGATCTGCGCACCCAGGCGCAATTGAAGGCCGGTGACGGCAGCGCCGAACTGGCCGCCCGCACCGATGCCGGGCCCGATGTGCTGCATTATCTGGCCGGGCATGGCGGCAGCGCCACGCGCGCCGCGGTGGCCGCCAACGCCGCCGCCGCGGCCGTCACCAACCGCCTTCTGGCTGATGACGTCGAGGAGGAGGTGCGCGCCGAACTGGCCATCAAGATCGCCCGCCTGATGCCGGGCCTGAGCGCAGCGCAAAGCGCCCATATCTTCGCCCTGACCGTCGAGACGCTGGAATGCCTCGCGCGGGACGCCTCGGTGCGGGTGCGCGCCATCCTGGCCGAGGAGGTCAAGCGGCTGGACTGCATTCCGCGCGATGTGGCGCTGGCGCTGGCGCATGACGTCAGTGCTGCGGTATCCGCGCCCATCCTGGAATATTCGCCGCTGCTGTCCGACGACGATCTGATCGAGGTCATCGCCGGGGCGCAGATCAACGCGGTTCTCACCGCGATAGCCGCCCGCAACCCGGTCCATGAGCCGGTCGCCGACCGGCTGGTGCAGTCGCTGAACGTCCCGGCCGTGGCCCGGCTGCTGGTCAATCCCGATGCCCGCATCCGCAAGGATACGCTGGACCGGATTCTGGAGCAGGCCGAGGCGATCAGCGCCTGGCAGACGCCGCTGGCGATGCGCGCCGATCTGTCGGCGCGCGCCGTGCGCCGCATCGCCTCGCTGGTGGGCGCGAGCCTCATCGAGACCCTGGCCGCGCGCAACGACCTGTCGGAGGCCACCCGCGCGCATCTGGGGCGTGAACTGCGCGCCCGGCTGGCGGAAAATCCGGATGGGACCGATGGTGTGCCGCCCGTCGAGGCGGTGGCGCGGGCAAGGCAGGAAAGCCGTCTGGACGGTTTTTTCGTCGAGCAGGCGGCGCAGGCGGGCCAGCGCGAGATCGTGGTGATGGCGCTGGCGCAGCTGGCGCATGTGACCGAGCAGACGGCGCGCAAGATCGTGACCTCGGGCAGCGCCAAGGCGCTGGTGTCGCTGGTCTGGCACGCGCATCTGTCGATGCGGGTGGCGTTCAAGATCCAGACCTTTGTGATGAAGCTGCCGGCGCGGGACGTGCTGCCGGCGCGGGGCGGCATCGGCTTTCCCCTCAGCAAGGAGGAGATGCGCTGGCATCTCCAGTATTTCAACATCGCGGTTTAACGGGCCAGTCCCGATGGCGTGATGCGGGCGATATAGCCGCTGCGGCCCCGCGTGTCGGTGCGGGCAAAACCGCTTTCCGCATAGCCGCGCGTGGCGCAATTGCCCGCGCCCTGGATTTCAAAGGCCGATGGAGTGGTGCAGAACTTTTGCGGCCCGGCGACCACGGCCTGCCCGTTGCCGCGCTGGGCCAGCAGGAAGATATCGTTGGCCGCCAGCGGCGTGGTGATGGCGCGCGCGCAGGCGCCGGCCTGCACCGTCCACCAGCCGCGCGAGACCGAGCGTCCGCGCGGAACTTCGCCCAGCGCCACCAGCAACATCTCGCGGGTTTCGTTGCACACGGTGTAACCGGCCGGGGCGGCGGTCCTGGCGGCGGCGCGCTCCAGCGCCGTGAACAGTTCGCGGTTTCCCGCATCGGGCCCCAGTCTGGCCTTCTTGCGGAAATCGTTCAGGGCCGCGCCGGTCGCCTTGTCGGGCTTGGCGTCCATCGCGGCGATCCGGTAGCCATTGTCCTTCAGCAGTCGCTTGGCCCCGACCAGTTGGGCCTGGCTGAGGGTGAGGGCGGGCTTTTCATCGAAATGCATGGTCCAGTCGCGCTGGCCGTGATTGTCCAGCGGCGCGAAGGACAGGGCGAAGGTGTCGCCCGCCGTGCAATAGGGCTGGGTCACCGCCTGGCGAAGGGTGAAGTTGGCGTCCTTGACGCAAACCGGATAGTTGCCGCCCCAGGCGCGGGCCGGGCCGGAATGGGCCAGGGCCGAACGAGCATGAACCAGATAGGTCTCCGCCGTCAGCGGCTCCTTGCGCGCCACCTCGCAATCGCCGGGCGCGATGCGGGTCCAGCCGCGCGTCTCGCTGCGCGGACTCTGGATGGCGCTGGTCGCGGCATAAAGGATGTAGCTGGTGCGGTTGCACAGGGTCAGCGCCGCCTGGGCGGGGCGCGGCCACAGGGCGGCGGCCACAAGGCAGAACAGCAGCAGCGCCCGCGCCATCGCGGCGTTATTCGGCGGTGATGAGCGTGCCCGCGCCATGCTCGGTGAAGAGCTCCAGCAGCAGGACATGGGGGATGCGCCCGTCCAGGATGACCGCGGCATGGACGCCGCTTTCCACCGCGTCGATCGCGGTCTGGATCTTGGGAATCATGCCGCCCGAAATGGTGCCGTCGGCGATCAGGGCGCGGGCCTCGCGCACCGACAGCCGGGGAATCAGTTTCTTGTCCTGATCCAGCACGCCCTCGACATCGGTCAACAGGATCAGGCGCTCGGCCTTGAGCGCGCCGGCCACCGCGCCCGCCACGGTATCGGCGTTGATGTTGTAGGTTTCGCCCTTGCGGCCCACGCCGATGGGCGCGATCACCGGAATGGTCTCGGACTTCATGATGGAGTGCAGGACTTCGGGGTTCACCGCGTCCGGCTCGCCGACAAAGCCCAGATCCACCGCCTCGCGCTCGCCGGTCTGGGGATTGGAACGGGTCATCGCCACCTTGCGGGCGATCACCAGATTGCCGTCCTTGCCCGACAGGCCCACGGCGCGGCCGCCCGCGGCGTTGATGCCGGTGACGATCTGCTTGTTGATCGAGCCGGTCAGGACCATCTCGACGATCTCGACCGCCGCCTCGTCGGTGACGCGCAGGCCGTCGATGAAGGTGGAGTTTATGTCCAGCTTCTTGAGCATCGCCCCGATCTGGGGGCCGCCGCCATGCACCACCACGGGGTCGATGCCGGTCTGCTTCATCAGCACGATGTCCTGGGCGAAGTCGCGCGCCCCCGATCCGGTCATGGCGTTGCCGCCATACTTCACCACAATGGTTTTCTGGTCGTATTTCAGGATGTAGGGCAACGCCTCGATCAGCACCCGGCCGGTCTGGCGCCAACGCGCCAGGGTCCGCAGGTTGCGATCTTCGGTTTCGTCGGAGGAACCGGCCATGGGCGCGCCCAACTGTCTTAAAAGCGGGGCCTTATAGCGCGGGCTGCCGGTTGATCCAAGCACAGGCTTCTCTCTTCCGCGCGCGTCAGCATTGGCGGGGAAGATGTCCGCCTGCCGGTAAGCCCGCGTGGCGGACGAAAGGGGAGCGATTTAAATGTCCGCCAGCGCCGCCAAGTGGGTCCGCAGGGCGGGAATGCCGTCGCCCTTGAGCGCCGAGGTGATCTGGACCTGTGCCAGGGCGGCGGTGTGGCGGGCGGCCTCGGCGGTGGCCGCCGCCAGCGCGGCGTCGCGCTGGGCGGGGGTCAGTTCGTCGCTCTTGGTCAGCACCAGGCCATAGGAGACGGCGGCCCGGTCCAGCAGCGTCATCACCTCGATGTCGGTGTCCATCGGGCCGCGGCGCGCGTCGATCAGCAGCGCCAACCGGCGCAGCCGCGCGCGGCC
>CALDFO010000097.1 GCA_937942205.1 uncultured Alphaproteobacteria bacterium | reverse complement strand
GATGGACGGACAGCCACAGGGTGCCGAAGCCGGTGGCGGTGGTGGCGGCGCTGAAAAGCACCGCCCGGGTCAGGGCCGATTGGAGGTGGCAATGCTGGCCGTGCCGCCAGGCCACCACGAAATAGATGTTGAACGCCACCCCGATGCCCAGCAGCAGGGGCAGGGCGATGACATTGGCGAAGTTCAGCGGCAGGTCCAGCACCACGCAGCTCGCCAGGGTCAGAAGGCCCGTCAGCACCAGCGGCGCCAGGGTCATCATCACATCATGGAAGCTGCGCAGCACCAGCGCCAGCAGGATGGTGATGGCGATGAAGGACAGCACGCCCGCCTCCTGAAAGGCGCCCACGATGGTCTTGCCGGATTCGCGGATCGAGATGGGCGCGCCGGTGGCCTGGGGCGCGATGGCCTGCACCTGGTTGGAGAAGGCGGCCAGCGCGCGCGGATTGTTGCTGGTGTCGCGCGGGAAGACCTGGATGCGGGCGGTGCCATCCTTGGCCACCCAGTCGGCGCGCAGATCCGCCGGCATGGATTGGATGGTGACCGGCTGCGCTTTCAGCATGTCGGAGACCTGGCCCAGCATGGTCTTCATGCCGGGCACCGTCGCCTCCTGGGCGCGCCGGCGGGCGGGCTGGCCCGCCTTCGCCAACGTCTCCAGGCTGGCGGCCAGGCGGCGGGCGTCGCGGGCGGGCTTGTCCTGGGCCTGCCCCGCGGCGTCGCGCAATTTGGCGGCGGTGGCGCGCATCGCCGCGACATTTTCCGCGTCGGTCGGCGGGGGCTGTACGTCGAAGGGATTGATGGTGGCGTCCAGCAGGTTGCCCGCGTCGGCGATCATCGCCAGCTTCCTGTCCTGGTCGGACGGGATGAAGCTGGACAGGGTGATGGTCTGGCTGACCAGCGGCTCGCGGCCGATGCGATCGGCCAGCGCGTCGGCCACCGCCAGGGTGATGGCCGGAACATCGACCGTGTTGGGCGAGGTCAGCGGGTTTTTCATCAGGTCGAACAGGGTGGCGACCGATTCCACCTTGGGGCTGCGCAGATTCAGGGGATTGGAATCGAAGCGCACGAAGAACATCAGGCCCAGCGACACCAGGCCCGCGACGCCCGCCACCTGAATCACCCGGCGGCGGTGGCGGATCATGAAGGTGTCCAGCGGCGCCAGGATCTTGAAGCCGACATCCTCGTCTTCGCCGGGCGGGTTCAGCACCATCAGCAGGGCCGGCAACATGGTGATGGACAGGATGAAGGCGATCACCATGCCGATGCCCGCCACCATGCCCAGCTCGGCCACGCCGGTATAGGTGGTGGGCAGGAAGGAGAAGAAACCGGCGGCGGTGGCGGCGGCGGCCAGCAGCAGGGGAATGCCGACGCCGCGCCCGGCATGGGACAGCGCCTCGGCCAGGCTGTCGTTGAAATGCCGCTCGTGGCGGTAGCGCACCGCGAACTGGATGCCGAAATCCACGCCCAGGCCGACGAACAGCGCGATGAAGGCGATGGAGATGATGTTGAATTCGGTCACCGCCATCAGGCCCAGGCCCATGGTGACGATCAGCCCGGACATCAGTGTCGCCAGGATCGAAACGATGATCTTGAAGGACTTGAGCGCCAGCCACAGCAGCAGCAGCACACCACCGATCATCGCCCCCACCATCAGATAGACGCGGTCGGTCAGGGTGACGAATTCCTCGTCGGCCAGCGGCACCGGCCCGGTCAGGCGCACGCGCACGCCATGCTCCGGCGTCAAGTTCATCTCGCGGGCGGCGGCGCGGATATAGTCGCTGGCGGCCTTGCCCGGCTCCAGCGCGTTGAAATCCAGCACCGGCTTGGTTTCGATGAAGCGGCGCAGTTCTTCCGGCTTGGCCTGCGCGCCGGTGATCAGCGCCCGCCAGGACAGATATTCGGTCTTGC
>CALDFO010000096.1 GCA_937942205.1 uncultured Alphaproteobacteria bacterium | reverse complement strand
CCCGCCTGTTCCTGCCGCAGGAGCGCGCCTTGCTGGCGGCCTGTGCAGCGCAGGACAGGGCGCGGCTGGCGACGCTGCTGTTCACCGCCAAGGAAGCCTGTTTCAAGGCGGCCGATCCGGCGCCGCGCGTTCCGGTAACGGCGGGAACGCTATCCTTCGCCGGCATCGCGGTCACGGTGACGGGCGACGGCTTCCTGGCCCGGGTGCCAGGCTTGGAGGCGCCCGTATTGGGCCGTCATGCGGTGGCGGACGATCTTGTGGTGAGCTGCGCCTGGATCGCGCGCTAGATCTCGCCCGACTCTTCGCTTTCGCCCAGGGCCTGCAAGTGATCGGCGAAGGCGGCGAGGGTGGGATATTCCAGGATGTCGGCCAGCTTGAGTTCGTCGCCGACGCCCATGCGCTCCTGGATGGCGGAAATCAGCTTCACCGCCATCAGCGAATGGCCGCCCAGGGCGAAGAAATTGTCATCCGGTGCGACGGTCTTGACGCCCAGAACTTCGGCCCAGAGGCCCGCCAGCGTCCGCAGCGTTTCGGGGTTGGCCGATGCACTCATGCTTCCCGTTCTTCCGGCCGCGCGAGGGCGGCCGCCGTTGCGGGTCTGAGAAAATGGATGCGATGATCGCCGTTCCGCAGCGACTGCACATGATCGGCGAAAGCCGCCAGGGTCTGGTGACGCAGCACATCGGAGATTTCCAGGTCGTCACCGATGTCCAGTTCCTCCTGGACACAGGCGACCAGGCGGACCGCCAGCAGGGAATGGCCGCCCAGGGCAAAGAAATTGCCCTCCGGTTCCACCTGCGTCACGCCTAGAATCTCGGCCCATATCCGGGCCAGCGATGCCATGGTTTGCGGTGTTGCCGTCTGCGTCATAAACCTTTTCCTGCCGCGATATTGCGGGCCGCCGCCATTGTAGGCGACCGCCTGTCAGTCTCGCAATCGGCAAATGGACAATGCTCCCTTGTCTCAGGTCAGATGGGCTTCCGCCTGGATGATGCCCCGGAAAAAGCCGAAATCGAAGGCGAAGCTTTCGTTCGGGCCGTTGGGGTTATCCTTGAAGACCGGGGCGTGGTCGGGCATCAGCAAGCCGTCATAGCCCACCTCCCGGTACACTTTCAGCGCCTGGACGAAATCGATGTCGCCCTCGTCGGGGAAGGTTTCGTAGAATTCATCGCGCCGCCCGCGGATATTGCGGAAATGGACGTTGAAAATCTTCTTGCGCTGGCCGAACCAGCGGATCACGTCGAAAATCTCCGTCGCCGGGTTTTGCAGCATTTCCGACATTGTACCCTGGCAGAAGTTCAACCCGTGATAGGGGTTCTCGCGCATCGCCACGAAGCGCTTGACCCCGTCCACCGTACCCAGCACGCGCTGGATGCCGCGATAGCCGGACGGCGGCACGCCGGGATCGTGCGGATGCAGCGCGATCCTGACCTTGTATTCGCTGGCCACGGGCACCACCCGTTCCAGGAAATAGTCGATCCGCTCCCAGAAGGTGTCGGCATCCACGGTTCCGGCGATGGTCAGGGGCAGGTCCTTGGGCGCTTCCGACAGTTTCCAGGCGGTGTAGAGTGCATCACCCCGCCCCTGCACCGGCGCGGTCCGCATCGCGCCCAGCAGGTTCAGCGCATATTTGATGCACGGCACCCCGGCGGCGGCGCAGTTGCGGATATGGGTCTGGAAATCCGCGATATCGCGGTCGCGCTGCGGGCTTTTGCCCAGGTTGATCGCGGGCCGCTTCTGCCGGTCCACATTCAGGGTGGGCAGTTCGCATTCGGCGATGTCATAGGTGAGCTTGTGCTTCTCGGCCAGGTCGCGGGTGCGCTTGAGTTCGTCCACCGTGGCATAGATGCGTTCGGGATCGGCGATGGTCGCCGCCGCGCCCACGCCGTCCACCCCGAAGCGCGCCAGATACAGCGCCTGCTTCTCCGACAGGGTGCCCATCATCTGGTGGCCGATGCGGACCTTCAGCGGCGGCAGCTTGCCCGGCTTCTTCGGCTGGGCGGCGGCATCCGGCGCGATCAGGGCGGCAGGAATGGCGGCCAGTCCGCTCACCCCTCCCAGGCCCAGGATGGAGGTGAAATGGCGCCGGTTGAGAATACCCATCGGTGTCTCCTTTTCTTGTTATCTGCGGCCGGGAAGCGGGCGGCTGGCCACCCGGTCCTCGGAATAACTGCTGAGCCAGAGGGTGTCGCCGATCACCAGCGCGGTGGCGATGCCGCCAAAGGCCGGGTTGGGCTCGCCATAGGCCAGGATGGTCCAGGTCATGGCGGCGGGATCCAGCTGTGCCGCCACCCAGCCGCGCTTGCAGGCCAGATCGCCGCCCCGGTCGAGAATCTGCTTGCGGGTGCCGCCGCAGGCGGGCTCGTCATACATCATCCCCGCCGCGATCAACCGGCCGTTGCTCCAATGGATATTGTCCAGGTTGAACCAGGGCGTGCGGACGGTGCGGACCGGCTTGGCCGTATCGGCCAGGGCATAGACCGCGACGGTCTGGGTGCCCGACACCGGGATATAGAACTCACGCTCGTCGGGCGACAATTCAAAGCCGTTATTGCCCGCCAGTTCGGTGCCCAGCAGCAGGCGCAGCCCTTCGCGCCCCGGCTTCCATTCAAAGCCCCCGCCGGTGGGGCGGCCGTTGATGAAGTCCCGATTGGTGGTGGTCCCCGTCATCTGGACGTTGACCAGGATGGTGCCGTCCCTGAGCGCCGAGACGGCATTGGTGCGGAAATCCTCCGGCAGCGGCACGCAGCCGGTCCAGTGGATTTGCGGCACCTCCCCGCGCGCATCCACGGCAAAGACCTGGATGCTTTCCAGCGGCGTATGCATCACCGCATACAGGCGATAGACGCCATCGGTGGCGGTGGGCCGCAGCGCGATGCCGTGGGTGTTGAAGGTCTCGATCCGGGGCGCGCCGGGGCAGCGGGCAAACCATTTGCGGTCCGGGCGGATTTGCGCGGGGGCGCCGGTATAGAAGGGATGGACGGCCCTGGCGGCGGTATCCACCAGTTTGAGGCCCGCACCCTGGCCCATGCCGCTGGCGATCAGCCATTTGCCGCCCGGCACCTGGATCAGGTCTTCGGGCTTGTCCAGACCGCAGACGAAGCTGAGGCCCATGCTGGGCGCGCAAGGCGCGGCAGGCTGGGCGGAGGCGGCGGAACGCGACAGGAACAGCGCCGCGACGGCGGCAAGCAGCAGGCGCATGGCATTTTCCCCGGCTGGCCGTCTGGTCGGCCTTTTGGAGGAATGCTAACGCGGGGGCGGCAGGGACGCCAGATAGGCGGTGATCGCCACCACATCGTCCGCGTTCAGGTTCGCCACCACCGGCATCATCTGGAAGGCGCCCGCGCCGCGCCGCGCCCCTTGGTGGAAGTCGTACAGCTGGCGCGCCATATGGCTGGGCGAGCGGGCGGCGATGCCGGGCACGGTTCGGGTGCCCGCCAGGTCCGGGCCATGGCAGACGGCGCAGGCCATGGTCCGGCTGGCGCCATCCACGGTCTTGCCGGTCGTTACCAGCGCCTTGCCCTTTTCCACCGATCCGGGCGGGGCATAGGCGATGAATCCGGCGCGGGGGTCGCGGATCAGTTCACGCGCCACATCCTCCGGCGTCTCGACGATGCGCGTGCCGATCGGTTCGTCGCCGCCGCCTTCCAGCGGCAGCCACATGCCTTCGGCGCTTTTCATCTTCGGAACGGTCGCGGTCTCCACCACCCGCAGCCGGGGCACCAGCGGCAGGGCGGCATAATAGGCGGCGATCTGGGCCATCTCGGCCTCGGTCAGCGCCCTGGCATAGTCCAGCATCTGGCCGACATTCTTCTTGCGCGGCTCGGCGCTGTGGCGTCGGCCCGCCTTCATCTCCTGCAACTGGCGCAGCATATAGGCGGCGGGCAGTCCGGCCAGCGCCGCATTCTGCGGCCGCCCCTTGCCGTTGGGATAATGGCAGACGGCGCAGGCGGCGATGCCGCGCGCAATGTCCCCTTCCGCCACCAGTTTGGGCATGGCGGGATGGTCCTGCGGATACCAGTCGGCGGGGGCGATGCGGCCGCCGTCGGGAGCGCGGCCAAACACTTGGCTGCGGGTGAAGCGGCCGTCCGAGCCGGGCAGGGTGAAGACGGTGCCATCATCGGGCATGGCCGGTTCGGCGGGGCGGATGCCATAGGCCCAGTCGGGATAGTCGAAGGCCAAAACGGTCCCGCCGCCGCCCAGCAGCAGGATGGCGGCAAGCAGCAGCCGTTTCATGCCAGCTCGACCCAGCCGCGATTCTTGTGACTGGCCAGTTCGGCGTCCAGGATGACGAGTTGGCGTAAGCCGTCCGCCATCTGCGGATAATCCGGTGTCAGGCCGGGATCGCGGATGGAGTCATAAAAGCGCTGGAACAGGTGCTTGTGGGTGTCGGGATAGCCCTCGGCATGGCCGCCGGGGAAATCGGCGAAACCCCGCGCCTTGGCGTCCATCAGCGCCGGGTCTTTCAGCAGCAGTTGGTTGGGCGCGTCGCGATGGCCCAGCCACAATTCCTCCGGCCGTTCCTGCCGCCAGCTTGCCCCGCCTTTGGTGCCGTAGATTTCCAGCACCAGTCCGTTCTTGCGCCCCGCCGAGACCTGGCTGGCGGTCATCGCGCCGCGCGCCCGGCTGATTTCGCTTTGGCCCATATGGAACAGGGTGGCGCCGAAATCCTCGGTGGTCACGGAGGTGTCCACCGTGTCGCCGCCCGTGCCCAGCTTGCCGGAAAAACTCTCGCCGCTGGCCTTGGGCTGCTTGCGGGTGGGCCAGAAGGTGGCCAGATCGCTGCACAGAGCGGTTACCCGCAGCCCCGTCACATGTTCGGCCATGTCGAAGAAATGCGAGCCGATATCGGCCATCACCCGCGAGGGACCGGACACCGACGGGTCCACCCGCCAGTTCCAGTCGGTTTCGTAGAGCATCCAGTCCTGGGAATAGGTGCCCTGGACGATCAGGATGTCGCCGAAATCGCCCGCCTCGCGCATCCGGCGCATCTGCTGCACCATCGGGTAATCGCGCAGATTGTGGTTCACCGCCCCGCGCAGGCCCTTTTGCGCCTGCAACGCCACCAGCTCGGCGGCTTCGGCAACGGACAGGGCAAGCGGCTTTTCGCACAGGACATGCTTGCCCGCCAGGAAAGCGGCCTTGGCGATGGGAAAATGCGAGTCGTTGGGCGTGGTGATATGCACCGCGTCAATCGAGGGATCGGCGATGACATCCCGCCAGTCGCCGGTGGCGTTCAGCACGTTGAAACCCTCGGCGGCGGCACGGGCCTTGCCGGCGCTGGTGGCGGCGATCTCCACCACATCGACATGCTCCACCCGGCGCAGGGCTTCCAGATGCACCCGGCCCATGAAGCCGGTGCCGATCACGGCAGTGCGGATACGGTTCATCACACCCACCAGGCGGCCTGGGGCGTGTCGCGGATGACCAGCCGGTTCAGCAGCGCCGCCGCCTTGGTCAGGCCCTCGTCGGGCGACATCAGGCTGTCCTCATGCTCGATGGACAGCACCTTGTCATAGCCGTACATCCGCAGGGTGGAGATGAATTCGCTCCACCATTCGGCGCCATGGCCATAGCCGACGGTGCGGAACATCCAGCTCCGCTCCCGCTCCTTGAGATAGGATTTGGTGTCCAGCACGCCGGTCATGGGCAGGTTGGCGGCATAGAGCTGGGTGTCCTTGGCATGGGCATAGTGGACGGCGTCGCCCAGCAGGCGCACCGCCTGGATCGGGTCGATGCCCTGCCAGAACAGATGGCTGGGATCGAGATTGGCGCCCACCGCCGCGCCGCCGATGGCGCGCAGCCGCAGCATCGTTTCGGGATTGTAGACCACAAAGCCCGGATGCATCTCGATGCCGATCTTCACGCCATGATCGGCGGCGAACCGGCCATGCGCCTTCCAGTAGGGCGTCACCACCTTGTCCCACTGCCATTCCAGGATTTCCAGATACTCCGGCGGCCAGGGGCAGGTGACCCAGTTGGGGAATTTCGCCCCGGGAGAATCGCCGGGGCAGCCGGAAAAGTCGATCACCGTGTCCACCCCCAGCTTCTCGGCCAGCAGGATGGTCTTCTTGCTGGTCTCGGCGAATTTCTGCGCCGTGGCGGCATCGGGATGCAGCGGATTGCCGTGGCTGGACAGGGCGCTGATGGTGAAACCGGCATCGGCGATCCTGCTCTTGAACGCCGCAAGCTCCGCCGGATTGTCCAGCATAGACAGCTTGCAATGGGCGTCGCCGGGATAGTTGCCGGTGCCGAACTCCACCGTGTCCAGCCCCAGCGCCGACAGTTTCTTGAGCACCTGGTCCAGCGGCAGCGCCGACAGCAGCGGTGTGAACACGCCAACCTTCATGAATCCTCCCCCGCCCGGATGGGCTTGCGGTGCGATTTCAGACCATCGGCGGGGCGGGCGCAACCGCCATGTCGGGTGGTTCTTTTCGGCAGGGGCGGGAACCCGGATATGGGGTTGGCCGCTTACAGGGAGAAGAATGATGCCTGGAGGCGTCCATGCCCCTGTTCAGCAAGAAGGCCGATGACCATGTCGGCAGCGGCCTCGACAAGCCCGATCCCAAGGGCCTTGTCGAAAAGGTGATCGAGACGGTGAAGACGGTGGGCCAGCCCGGCACTCCGCCGGTACCCGGCGATCCGGCGCCCGTGCCGCCGCAGGGCAGGCGGCTTCCTGATCCCATACTGGTTTCCGGTCCTGTTCGGTTTTAGTGTTTTCCCTGTGTGGGGGGACACATCATGCGCCGTCTGTTGCCGGTCCTGGCCGTCATCCTGTCCGTTTTCTTCGCAGGTCCGGCAAAAGCCGAAACCGGCCATGACCTGTGGCTGCGCTATCGCCCGATCGAAACGCAACATCGTGCCTCTTATGCCGTCAGCCAGTGGGTGATGCCCGCCGCCTCGCCCATGCTGGCGGCGGCCAGGGGCGAATTGCAGCGCGGTCTTGCCGGTATGCTGGGCGCCGCTCCGCCGCAGGTGCAGGCGGTCAGCGCCGATGGCGCGCTGGTGGTGGGACTTGCCGCATCGCCGCTGCTGGCGCCGCTGGCGCTGCCCGCTCCGGGCCGGGAAGGCTATGTCATCCGCGCCGCCAGGTTGAACGGCCATGCCGTGACGGTGATCGCGGGCGGCGACGAGGCCGGGGTGCTGTATGGCGTGTTCGCCTACCTGCGCCAGGTGCAGGCGCGCCAGCCGGTGGCCGACACCCTGTCCGCGCCGCGCAACCAGCTTCGCCTGCTCAACCATTGGGACAATCTGGATGGCACGGTCGAGCGCGGCTATGCCGGGGCCTCGATCTGGAACTGGCCGGTGCTGCCGGAGCATGTGCCGCGCCTGATCGCCGGTTACGCCCGCGCCAATGCCTCCATCGGCATCAACGGCACGGTGCTGAACAACGTCAACGCCCAGGCCGCCATCCTGACCCCCGCCTATATCGAAAAGGCCAAGGCGGTGGCCGATGCGCTGCGGCCCTGGAATATCCGCGTCTACCTGTCGGTGCGCTGGAGCGCGCCCATCGAGATCGGCGGCCTGACAAGCGCCGACCCGCTGGACCCGGCGGTCAAGCGCTGGTGGGCGGACAAGGCGGCGGAAATCTACCGCGCCATTCCCGATTTCGGCGGCTTCCTGGTGAAGGCCAATTCCGAGGGCCAGCCCGGCCCGCAGGATTACCGGCGCAGCCATGCCGACGGCGCCAATATGATCGCCGATGTGCTGAAGCCGCATGGCGGCATCGTGATGTGGCGGGCCTTTGTCTATGCCGACGATCCGGCCCGCGACCGCGCCGGCGCGGCTTATCGCGAGTTCGTGCCGCTGGACGGCCAATTCCGCGACAATGTGGTGTTGCAGGTCAAGAACGGGCCGCTGGATTTCCAGCCGCGCGAGCCTTTCTCGCCGCTGCTGGCCGCCATGCCCAAGACGCCGCTGATGCTGGAATTGCAGATCACCAAGGAATATCTGGGTCAGAAGACGCATCTGGTCTATCTGGGGGCGCAGTTTTCCGAGGTGCTGCAGACCGATACCTTCGCCCATGGTCCCGGCTCCACCATCGCGCGCATCGTGGACGGCAGCCTGGACGGGCATCGCATCAGCGGCATCGCGGGCGTCGCCAATATCGGCAATGACGCCGACTGGTCCGGCTCGATCTTCAACCAGGCCGACTGGTATGCCTTTGGCCGCCTGGCCTGGGACCCCGGCCTTTCGCCGCGCGCCGTCGCCGCCGAATGGGCGGCCCAGACCTTCACCGCCGATCCGGCCTTCACCGGCCCGGTGACGGAGATGATGATGCTCAGCCGCGAGGCGGTGGTGCATTACATGACGCCGCTGGGCCTGCATCACATCATGGCGCATGGCCATCACATGGGTCCGGCGCCCTGGGACGCCATCGGCCCGCGCGAGGACTGGAAGGCGGTCTATTACCACCGCGCCACGAAAGACGGCATCGGCTGGGACCGCAAGGCCAGCGGCTTCACCGCCCAGTACAAGCCGCCGCTGGCGGAACGTTTCGCCGATGTGGCGACCACGCCGGAGGATTATCTGTTGTGGTTCCATCGCCTGGCCTGGGATCACCGGATGCCGTCGGGCCGCACCCTGTGGGAACAGATGGTGGCGCGCTACCGCCAGGGTGTGGATGAGGTGGCGGCGATGCAGGCGGGCTGGGCCAAGATGCGCGGGTTCGTGGATGCGGAACGCTTTGCCCAGGTATCGGACTATCTGGCCATCCAGCATCGCGAGGCGATCTGGTGGCGCGACGCCTGCCTGGCCTATTTCGCGCAATTCTCCGGCCAGCCTTTTCCGAAGGACTATGCGCCCAAATATCCGCTGGCGGTGTATCAGGCCATGCCCGCCTATGCCTCGCCGCCGCCCTGACGGCGGGAACTTTCGCGGCGGCCGGACATTCCCTTCCGGCCCATGCCGCGAAAATCACCGCCCCCGGACGATGCCCGCAAAGCCGCCCGCCGCGCCGGGTTGCGGTATGTCTCCGACGACCGCGTTGCCGGGATCACCCGGCATGGACGGCCAGGCCGGTTCACCTATCGCACGCCGTCCGGCCATGTCCTGCGCGACACCCGCACTCTGAAACGCATCGTCCGGCTCGCTATTCCGCCCGCCTGGACCGATGTGTGGATCGCCCCGTTTGCGCAGGCGCATCTGTGCGCCACCGGCCATGACGCGCGCGGGCGCAAGCAATATCGCTATCATCCCGATTTCGCGGCGGTGCGCGACGGCGACAAGTATGCCCGGCTGCTGGAATTCGCCCGTTGCCTGCCCCGGCTGCGGCGGCGCGTGGCCGCCGACCTGCGGCGGCCTGGCCTGCCGCGCGAGAAAGTCATTGCGGTGGTCATCACCCTGCTGGAACAGACCCTGATCCGCATCGGCAACGAGGACTATGCCCGCAACAACGACAGCTTCGGCCTCACCACCCTTCGCAATCGGCATGTGAAGGTGAAGGGCGGAGAACTGCGCTTCACTTTTCGCGGCAAGAGCGGCAAGGACTGGCAGCTCGCGCTTCAGGATCGCCGGGTGGCCCGGGTGGTGCGGGGCTGCCAGGAATTGCCGGGCCAGCATCTGTTCGGATACCGCGACGAAGCGGGCAAGGTGCAGGCGGTATCCTCCTCGGACGTGAACGCCTATCTGCACGCCGTCTGCGGCGGCGACGTCTCGGCCAAGGATTTCCGCACCTGGGCCGGGACGGTGGAGGCGGCGCTGGCCTTCCATGCCCTCAAGGACAAGACGCCGTCCAAACGGAATGTCCGGGCCGTGATCGCAGAGGTGGCGGCGCGGCTGGGCAATACCGTCGCGGTCTGCCGCAAATGCTATGTCCATCCGGCGGTGGTGGAGGCTTTTCTGCAAGGGACGCTCGTGCTGCGCGCCACGGGACGCCAACGCCGGACCGGCCTGAGCCCGGCGGAGCGGTCGGTTCTGGCCTTGCTGCGAAAGGTGCCTGGGCTGTAGGGTCGCGCCCATTCATGGCCTGTCCCGAATTCATCCTGTCCTTGTCCTGCCCCGACCGCCGCGGCATTGTCGCGGAGGTATCGCGCTTTCTGTTCGAGCGGACCTGCAACATCCGGGACAGCCAGCAGTTCGGCGACCGCGGCAATGGCCGCTTCTTCATGCGGGTGCATGGCCTGTCGGAAGGCGGCCTGACGCTGGACCGACTCCAGGCCGATTTCGCCCCTATCGCCGCGCAATTTGCCATGCAGGCGCAGGTCTTCGATGCCGCGCGCAAGACCCGCGCCGTCATCATGGTGTCCCGCTTCGGCCATGCCCTGGTGGATCTGCTGTATCGCGCCCGCATCGGGGCCATCCCGCTGGAGATTCCCCTGATCGTCTCCAATCACCGGGATTTCGCGGATGTGGCGGCGGCCAGCGGCGTGGATTTCGTGCACCTGCCGGTCGGCCGCGACACCAAGGCGGCGCAGGAAGCCCGGCTGGCCGACCTGATGACACAGCACCGCGTCGATCTGGTGGTGCTGGCCCGCTATATGCAGATTCTATCGGATGATTTCTGCCGCGACCGGCTGGGGCGGATCATCAACATCCATCACAGCTTCCTGCCCAGCTTCAAAGGCGCCAATCCCTATACCCAGGCGCATGAACGCGGCGTCAAGCTGATCGGCGCGACGGCCCATTA
>CALDFO010000095.1 GCA_937942205.1 uncultured Alphaproteobacteria bacterium | reverse complement strand
CAGCAGGAGGAAGGCGGCGGCAAGACGCATGGAAAATCTCCTTTGCGGGCGGGGGCCGGGGTGGCAAACAGTATGGCATGGATTGGCCTCATGGAATGGCCCGTGGAGTGGCCCGTGGAGTGGCCCGTGGAGTGGAATGATGATGCCATCGTGCTTTCCACCCGCGCGCATGGCGAAACCGGCGCGATCCTGGACCTGTTGACCCGCGATCACGGCCGCCATGCGGGGCTGGTGCGTGGCGGCGCCTCGCGCCGGGTCAAGCCCGCGCTCCAGCCCGGCAATACCGTGCATGTGCAGTGGCGCGCCCGGCTGGAAGAACATCTGGGCGGCTTCACCTGCGAACTGGCGCGCGCGCGGGCGGGCGAATTGATGGACAGCCGCCAGGCGCTGGCCGGGCTGAATGCCTTCACCGCCGTCACCACCGCCGCCATGCCGGAGCGCCAGGCCCATGCGCCGGTCTTCCTGGGCGGGGAAATCCTGCTGGACGCGATGATGGCGGACGATGCCGCGCACTGGCTGCCGCTCTATGTGCGCTGGGAGGCGGGCCTGCTGGAGGCGCTGGGCTTCGGGCTGGACCTGGCCGAATGCGCCGCCACCGGCGCCAAGAACGATCTGGCCTATGTCTCGCCCCGCACCGGGCGGGCGGTGTCGCGCGACGGGGCGGGCATCTATGCGGCGCGGCTGTTCCGGCTGCCCGCCTTCCTGCTGGACAGCGGCGCGGCCGAGCCCACGCCGGACGAGGTCGCCGCCGGGCTGGCGCTGACCGGCCATTTCCTGCTGGAACGGGTGCTGCGCCCCCATGGCAAGGAGATGCCGCCGGCCCGGCTGCGGCTGGACGCCATCGCCAGGCCCGAAAGCGGCGGCGAATCATCTAAAAGCTGACCGCATGGTTGCCCTTCCCGACGAAATCCGTTCCGAACCCCTGTCCAAGGCCCTGGCCGAGCGCTACCTGGCCTATGCGCTGTCCACCATTACCCAGCGCGCCCTGCCGGATGTGCGCGACGGCCTGAAGCCGGTGCACCGGCGCATCCTGTATGGAATGCGGCTACTGCGGCTGGACCCGGATTCCGGCTTCAAGAAATCCGCCAAGGTGGTGGGCGATGTGATGGGCTCCTTCCATCCCCATGGCGACCAGGCGATCTATGACGCGCTGGTGCGGCTGGCGCAGGAATTTTCCGTGCGCTATCCGCTGGTGGACGGGCAGGGCAATTTCGGTAATGTCGACGGCGATAATGCCGCCGCCATGCGCTATACCGAAAGCCGCATGACCGAGGCCGCCGCCGCCCTGCTGGAAGGGCTGGACGAGAACGCCATCGACTTCCGCACCACCTATGACGGCGAGACGCAGGAACCCACCGTGCTTCCGGCGGCCTTTCCCAATCTTCTGGCCAACGGCTCCAACGGCATCGCGGTGGGCATGGCCACCTCCATCCCGCCGCACAATCTGGGCGAACTCTGCGCCGCCACCATCGCGCTGATCCAGAATCCGGAGCTGCAGGATCGCGGGCTGCTGAAATTCGTCAAGGGCCCGGATTTCCCCACCGGCGGCATCGTGGTGGAAGACCAGGCCAGCATCGCCGAAGCCTACAAGACCGGTCGCGGCGCGTTCCGCGTGCGCGCCCGCTGGCACAAGGAAGACGGTACGCGCGGCGCCTGGCAGATCGTCGTCACCGAGATTCCCTATCAGGTTCAGAAGTCCAAGCTGATCGAGCGTGTCGCCGAACTGCTGGAGCAGAAGAAGCTGCCGCTGCTGGACGACATCCATGACGAGTCGGCGGAAGACATCCGCATCGTGCTGACGCCCAAGAGCCGCACGGTGGAGCCGGAAATCCTGATGGAACAACTGTTCCGCGCCAGCGACCTGGAAGCCCGCATTTCGCTCAACATGAACGTGCTGGACAAGGGCCTGGTCCCCCGGGTGATGAGCCTGAAGGAGGTTCTAGCCGCCTTCGCCGCCCATCGCCGCGAGGTGCTGGAACGGCGCAGCGCCTTCCGCCTGGACAGGATCGCCGTCCGGCTGGATGTGCTGGACGGCTATCTGGCCGTCTTCCTGAACCTCGACAAGGTGATCAAGATCATCCGCACCGAGGACGAGCCCAAGCCCGTCCTGATGAAGGCGTTCAAGCTGAACGAGACCCAGGCCGACGCCATCCTCAACATGCGGCTGCGCAGCTTGCGCAAGCTGGAGGAGATGGAAATCCGCCGCGAGCACGACGCCCTGAGCAAGGAGCGCAAGGAGCTGACCCGCCTGCTGGGCTCCGAAAAGCTCAAGTCGGAAAAACTGATCGCGGAATTGCAGGCGGTGGACGCCCGCTTCGGCCTCAAGACCGCGCTGGGCAAGCGCCGCACCGAAATCGCCAAGGCCGCCCATGTCGCCGAAATGACGGCGCTGGCGAGCCACGTCGAGGAAACCGCCAACGCCGTGGTGCAGGAGCCGATCACCGTGGTCTGCTCGCAAAAGGGCTGGCTGCGGGCGCTCAAGGGCCATCAGGAACAGTCCAAGGACGACAAGTATCGCGAAGGCGATCGCGCCCGTTTCTGGTTTCCTGCCCAGACCACCGACCAGATCATGATGTTCGCCACCGATGGGCGCTTCTATACGCTGGACGGGGCCAAGCTGCCGGGCGGGCGCGGCAATGGCGAGGCGATCCGCACCTTTATCGACCTGCCGCCGGAGGCCGACATCGTCACCATGTTCGTGCATGTGCCGGGCCGCAAGCTGCTGGTGGCGGCCACCAGCGGCCACGGCTTTGTCACCAACGAGGACGAGGCGGTGGCGATGACCCGCAAGGGCAAGCAGGTGATGAACGTCAAGCCGGGCGTGGAAGCGGTCACCTGCAATTTCGTCTCCGGCGACAGCGTCGCGGTGGTGGGCGAGAACCGCAAGCTGCTGATCTTCAAGCTGGACGAGGTGCCGGAAATGGCGCGCGGGCAGGGCGTCTATCTGCAACGCTACAAGGATGGTGGCCTGCTGGACGCCGTCACCTTCACCGCCAAGGCCGGATTGAAGGACCAGAACAGCAAGCTGTTCTCGCCGTCCGAACTCAAGGACTGGCGTGGCGAGCGCGCCCAGGCCGGGCGGATCGTGCCGCGCGGCTGGGCCAAGAGCGGCAAGTTCGGCGGGAACTAGGGCAGGATCGCGCTCCTTCGAGGCGCGATCGCGCTCTTGCCTTTGTCTTGGCGCGCGATTTTCCGAAAACCGCTTCGCGCTTTTCGGGTCGCGCCGGACAAAACAGGGTTAATCCGCGAACAGGATTTGTGTCCCGAAACGGGACAGGAGAACGCCGGTTCGCTATAGTGAAGGTCCGCAGTCCTCCGCTTTTGTCCCCGCGCCATGTCCGCCCTCCGCATCCTGGCCTGTTCCTATCTCGTTTCGGCCTCGGTCTTTGTCATGGCCGCCGCCCTGGTGTCGCATCCGGAATTGGGCCGCGGCCTGGCGCGCGCAACCACCTCCGCGGCCGCGCGCCTGCACACGC
>CALDFO010000094.1 GCA_937942205.1 uncultured Alphaproteobacteria bacterium | reverse complement strand
GATTGGCGCATCCCAATGAGAACCTTCGGAGAAGCCCCCCCGCCGCCCAGCTTTTTCGAGCGGCTGACCACCAGCCTGTCCAAGACCGGGCTGGGCGCGGTCCTGACCCGGCGCAAGCTCGATGCCGACACCATCGCCGAACTGGAAGAGGCGCTGGTCAAGGCCGATATGGGTGGGGCGCAGGCCAAAACCATCGCCGCCGCCGTCGCCAAGGGCCGCTATGACGCGGAAATCTCCGCCAGCGAGCTGAAGGATGTGCTGGCGCGGGAAATCGCCGCCCTGCTGGCTCCCGTCGAAAAGCCCCTGCTGCTGGACGACAGCCGCAAGCCCTTTGTGATCCTGGTGGCGGGGGTCAACGGCTCGGGCAAGACCACCACCATCGGCAAGATGGCCAAGCGCCTGGCCGAGAGCGGCGCCAAGGTGACCCTGGCGGCGGGCGACACCTTCCGCGCCGCCGCCATCGAGCAGCTTCGGGTCTGGGCCGACCGGGCCAAGGCCGGATTCGTCGCCACCAAGACCGGCGGCGACGCCGCGGGGCTGGCCTTTGAGGGGCTGGAGAAGGCCCGCGCCAACGGCAGCGACGTGTTGCTGATCGACACGGCGGGCCGGTTGCAGAACAAGGCCGGGCTGATGGCCGAACTGGAGAAGATCGCCCGCGTCCTCAAGAAGCTGGACACGGACGCGCCCCATGCCGTGCTGCTGGTGCTGGATGCCACCACCGGCCAGAACGCGCTGTCGCAGGTGGAAGCCTTCGGGGCGTCGGTGCCGCTGACCGGGCTGGTGATGACCAAGCTGGACGGCACCGCCAAGGGCGGCATCCTGGTAGCGCTGGCGGCCCGCTTCGGCCTGCCGGTACACTATATCGGGGTGGGCGAAGGCGAGGATGACCTGCAGCCCTTCCGGGCGCAGGGTTTTGCCCGGGCCCTGGTGGGACTGGAACAGGCGGAAGGAACATCATGAACCCGCAGTTGCGGCGGCTGGCCCTGGATCTGGGCCCGCTGCTCATTTTTTTTGCATCGTTCAAGTATCTGGGAATCTACGCCGCCACCGGCGCTTTCATGGTGGCGGAGCTGGCCGCCCTGGCCATCGGCTATCTGGCGGAACGCAAGCTGTCGCCCATGCCGCTTTTCACCGCCGTGCTGGTGATGGTGTTCGGCGGCCTGACCCTGTATCTGAAGGACGATCTTTTCATCAAGATGAAGCCCACCGTGCTCTACGCCTTTTTCGGGGCGCTGCTGCTGGGCGGTCTGTGTTTCAACCGGTTGTTCATCAAGTATGTCTTCGCCCAGGCATTCGATCTGGACGATGCGGGCTGGCGCAAGCTGACGGTGCGGTGGGGCCTGTTCTTCCTGGCGCTGGCGGCCCTGAACGAAGCGGTGTGGCGCATGACCAACACCGATATCTGGGTGGATTTCAAGGTGTGGGGCATCATCCCCCTGATCTTCCTCTTCGCGCTCGCACAGACTCCGCTGGTGATAAAGCATCAGGCGCCCGGCAAGGCATCGGGCGGCGGCGAATAGGCGGCGCGGAAACGCCGCATCCTGTGCGCGCGCGCAAGGATCGTGCGCCGCGGACACAGGTCCGGGACACAGATGCGCCGGAGATACATGTGCTTGCGCGCCATCCGCATACAACGCTTTGTGTTTCCCTCCGGCACACATCACCGGATGCTTTTGCCGATCGCCCGCGCCCGCCGCCGCGATGAACAAACGCGCGCGCAATGCAATATGATCGCGCAAAAATTTGCGCATGGACATCGGCGCGCAAAACCGATTTAACTGCCCCTCCGGAGCGCAGCACACTTTTCCGCAGACCGAGACGGGCATCGCCCGGCACGGGAGACGAATGGAGCGCGAACCGGCATTGATCGGCGCATGAAATTCTAGGGGTATTCGGGATGATGAAGGGGCAGCGCAGGCCGGGGAATGGCTTCGACCTTTCCGAAGCCCCGTCCCACCTCATCCGCCGCTGCCAGCAGTTCTATGGCGACCTCTATGCGCGCGAAGCCGGCGGCAAGGAACTGACCAAGCAGCAGTTCACCCTGCTCTGCGCGCTGGAGCAGAATGACGGCGCCAGCCAGACCGCGCTGGTGGAGATCACCGGCATCGACCGTTCGACACTGGCCGAGATGGTGCGGCGCATGTTGGAAAAGGGATTGCTGTCGCGCGAGCGCACCGAGGAAGACCAGCGCGCCAATGCCGTGGCGATCAGCCCGGCGGGCCGCAAGGCCCTGCGCGCCGCCCGCAACGCCGCCGACCGGGCCGAGCGCGCCCTGCTGGAGGCCCTGCCCGCGCCCGAACGCCAGAAATTCGTGCGGGCGCTGTCCCAGATCGCCCAGGCGGCGGAACAGCTCAATGGCGACGGCCAGACCCGGCCGCGCCGCAACCTGCGCCGCCGCAAGATCGGCTAAATCAGAACGACTCTAAACCAGGATATTGACGTGCTGGCCCATGCGGGCGGGCGCGCGGCCCGGCTGCGCAGCCGCGGGGGCCGGCGCGGCGGCGGTCTGTTTCAGCGGCAGGGGCGAAAAGCCCTGGCTGACCCCCGACGTATTCTCCAATGCACTGGCGAAGCTGGCCTTGGCCGTCGCGGCGGCCTGTTGGGGCTGATAGGCGGGCTGGCCCTGCGGCATGTTCAGCCGGCTGCGCGCCTCGCGGGCGGCCTGCTGCGCGGCGATGAGCGTGGCGCTGACTTGCATGAGGCCACCCTCCCAAAACAGGGTTAGGAAAGTCTTACTATGGCTCTGGCCATGGCTCTGGCCACGGTCCTGGCGGGATCAGCGGATGGCCTTGGCCGCTTCGATGGCGGGCAGAAGCTGCTGCTCCAGCACCGCGCGGGTGATCTCGCCGACATACTTGAAACGGATGATGCCCTTGCCGTCCACGACATAGGTTTCCGGCACGCCATAGACTCCCCACTCGATCGAGGCGCGGCCGTCGGCGTC
>CALDFO010000093.1 GCA_937942205.1 uncultured Alphaproteobacteria bacterium | reverse complement strand
CACCACGCTGCGTGACGGGGCGCAGACGCAAGGGGTGGATTTCTCGGTCGAGGACAAGCGCCAGATCGCGCTGGCGCTGGATGGGCTGGGGCTGGATTACATCGAGGGCGGCTGGCCCGGCGCCAATCCCACCGACACCGCCTTTTTCGCCGAACGCCCGCCTTTGACGCGCGCCCGCTTCACCGCCTTCGGCATGACCAAGCGGGCCGGGCGCAGTGCCGCCAACGATCCGGCGCTGGCGATGGTGCTGGGGGCCGATACCGATGCGGTCTGCCTGGTGGGCAAGACCAGCGGCTATCAGGTGGATGTGGCGCTGGAGATTCCCCGCAGCGAGAATATCGAGAATATCGCCCGCTCCATCGAGGCGGTGGCGGCGAAAAAGCGCGAGCCTCTGTTCGACGCCGAGCATTTCTTCGACGGCTACAAGGCCGAACCGGATTATGCCCTGGCCTGCATCCGCGCCGCTTTCGATGCGGGCGCCAAATGGATCGTGCTGTGCGACACCAATGGCGGCGCCATGCCCGAGGACGCCTATGCCGTCACCAGCGCGGTGAAGGCGGCGCTGCCCGATGCGGCCCTGGGCATTCATGCCCATGACGATACCGGCCAGGCGGTGGCGGTCAGCCTGGCGGCGATCCGGGGTGGGGCGCGCCAGGTGCAGGGCACGCTGAACGGGCTGGGCGAACGCTGCGGCAACGCCAATCTCTGCACCCTGATCCCCAACCTGATGCTGAAACAGCCCTTCGCGTCGCGGTTCGAAACCGGGATCGCGCCGGAGAATCTGGCCCGCATCACCGCCGTCTCGCGCATGTTGGACGAAATCCTCAACCGCGCCCCGGACCGGCACGCGCCCTATGTCGGACCGTCGGCTTTCGCGCACAAGGGCGGGCTGCATTCCTCGGCGGTGCTGAAAGATCCCTCCACCTACGAGCATGTGAAGCCGGAAAGCGTGGGCAACCGGCGCATCATTCCGGTGTCGGACCAGTCGGGCCGCTCCAACCTGCTGGCGCGGCTGGCCGAGGCGGGGATCGTGATCGACGCCAAAGACCCGCGCATCGCCCGGATGCTGGACGACATCAAGCAGCGCGCCGCCGGGGGCTATGCCTATGACGGGGCGGAAGCCTCGTTCGAGCTTTTGGCCCGCCGCGCCCTGGGCCAGGTGCCGGTGTATTTCGACGTCGAAAGCTACAAGGTCACGGTGGAGCGCCGGAGCGGCCGCACCGTGTCCGAAGGGCAGGTGAGGCTGGATGTGGCGG
>CALDFO010000092.1 GCA_937942205.1 uncultured Alphaproteobacteria bacterium | reverse complement strand
CACGATGCCGATCACCGACACGGACGCAAACGCGATGAAGGCCAGGATCAACACATTGCCCAGATTGAGGATGGTGGCCGCGATCACCACCGGCGCCACGAACATCAGGGCGAAGGGATTGGAGATGCCGCCGGTCAGATAGAGCAGCACCGCCAGTTGCAGCACGTCGAAGGCCAGATAGAAGGTCGCTTCGCGGTTCGACAGGCGATGGGCGGCGGGATAGCGCAGCGCCAGCATGATATTCAGCGCGGCGCTGACCGCGATGGCGATGCTGCAATAGAGAATCGGCAGCGGGTAGCCCAGCGCGAAATAGACCAGGAACAGGGCCGCCGACTGGCCGGTGACCGCCAGCCAGCGCAGGTTGGACAGCGTGCGAAGGCGCACGCGCCCGCCCGACTGAATCTGGGCAAAGCGCCGCATGGTGTCCCGTTCCGCCAAATTGTTCACTTTCCCGCCCGCTTCGGAAGGATTAGAGCAATGGCCGCCATGCTCCGCAACCGCCGCGCCCTTCTGATCTATCTGCTGCTGCTGTCGGCCCTGGTGGGCGGCCTGCTGTGGCGCCTGGGCGACCTGGTGCCGGGCGCGGGCACGGTGATCGGTAGCGGCCAGATCCAGGTCGGCGGCCCCTTCCGGCTGGTGGACCAGAACGGCAGGACCCGCACCGACGCCGATTTCCGGGGCAAATACATGCTGGTCTATTTCGGCTTCACCCATTGCCCCGATGTCTGTCCCACCAGCCTGGCGGCGATGGCCCAGGCGCTGGACATGATCGGCGACAAGGCGGCGCGCGTGACGCCGGTCTTCATCACGGTGGACCCGGCGCGCGACACGCCCCAGGTGGTGGGCGACTATATGAAGGCTTTCGGCCCCAGCTTCGTGGGCCTGACCGGCAGCCAGGCGGCGGTGGACGCGGCGGCCAAGCAGTATCGCGTCTATGCCACGCGGCGCGATCTGCCGGGCGGCCAGTACGCCATGGACCATTCCAATGTGGTCTATCTGATGGGCCCGGACGGCAAGATCGTCAGCTATTACAATGACGCGATCACGCCGGAGATTCTCGCCAAGGATTTGAACGCACATCTTTGACGATATAGCGCGAGGGATTTTGTGGCCTGAGCAGGAGCGCCGAGCGACGTGTACAAGACGTACACGAGCGAAGGCGCGACGCCCTCAGGACGCAAAAGACAAGCGCTAAAGCTGCTGCGGTAGGGGCAAGCCGTTCCGGGCACACGCCGCGATCAGCGTATTGTGCATCAGGCAGACGATGGTCATGGCGCCGACGCCGCCGGGCACCGGGGTGATGGCGCCCGCCACCTTGGCGGCCTCGTCATACGCCACATCGCCCACCAGTTTGGTCTTGCCGCCTTCCGCTTCCACGCGGTTGATGCCCACATCGATCACCACCGCGCCGGGCTTGATCCAGTCGGCCTTGACGAATTCCGGCTTGCCGATGGCGGCGACCAGGATATCGGCGCGCCGCGCCAGCGCGGGCAGATCCCGGGAGCGCGAATGGGCCATGGTGACGGTGGCGTTGGCGGCCAGCAGCAGTTGGGCGGCGGGCTTGCCGAACAGCAGCGAGCGGCCGATCACCAGTGCCTCCTTGCCCGCGATGTCGCCGACATATTCCTTCAGCAGCAGCATCACCCCCGCGGGCGTGCAGGACACCAGATGGGCGCGGCCCGACAGCAGAAGTCCCGCATTGGTGGGGGTCAGCGCGTCCACATCCTTGGCCGGGTCCAGCGCATCCAGCACCGCCGCTTCGTCCAGGTGTTTGGGCAGCGGCAGCTGCACCAGAATGCCGTGCACCGTGGCGTCGGCGGACAAAGCGCGCACTTGGCGCAGCAGTTCGTCCTGGGCCACATCGGCGGGCAGTCCGACATGCACCGACTTGAAGCCCAATGCCTCGGCAGTCTTGCGCTTGTTGCGGACATAGACTTCCGAGGCCGGGTCGTTGCCCACCAGCACGGTGGCCAGGCCCGGCGTCACGCCATGTTGGGCTTTCAGGTCGGCGGTATAGGCCGCGATCCGCTCGCGCAGCCGCGCCGCGCTGGCCTTGCCGTCAATGATGATGCTCATGGTCACATGCCGTAGTTAAAGGCCGCCCAGCGGATGGTATATTGCAGAAACCAGATGATGAGCAGCAGGACGATAGGCGACAGGTCCAGCCCGCCCATCGCCGGGATCACCCGGCGGATAGGCCGCAGCACCGGCTCGGTCAGGGCATAGAGGATCCGCAGCAGGGTGCGGACGAAATCGTTGCGCTCGTTGATGACATTGAAAGCCGTCAGCCAGCTCACGATGACCGCGATGATGATGATCCACTTGTAGATTTCCAGGATCTCGATCAGCAGGGCGGCGATGGGGTTCATCATGGGCGGGGCGCCTGAAACGTTGCGACGCCCCTTGTAGCGGGCAGGGCGGACGGACGGAACCCCCGGCGGAAAGGGCCTTTTCCTGTCCGCGCAACGAGCCCGCTTGACGGGAAATGGGGCGGTCCCTACAAACCTGCGCCTTGCCCCGGTCCCCGGGGCGGACGGTTCGGGGCTGTAGCTCAGTTGGGAGAGCGCCTCGTTCGCAATGAGGAGGCCAGCGGTTCGATTCCGCTCAGCTCCACCATCCTTTCCAGGATGGGTTCCGAACCGCCATTCTCCAGTCCGGTCCCGGCCTCAGGCCCCGCGCTGACGCGCGCGGGCCTTGCGGCGTTCGGCCGGGCAATATTCCCCTTCTTAAAATCCGGTTTACCAATCTGGGGCTTACTGGCGCCATGCCGCGCCGCCGTCCCCTTGCGGGTTCCCTGCTGCCCCTGTTCCTCGCCCTGGCCCTTCCGGCCGGTGCGGCGGAGCATGGCGACGGCGGCGGCGACAAAAAGCAGAAGGCCCCGGAACACAAGATCACCCAGTCCGAGAGCTACATCATGGTGGACCCGATCTACACCACCATCGTCTCCGACAACCGGGCGGCGGGGCTGTTGATGGTGGGCATGGGGCTGGACATTCCCGATGCGGCCCTGCGCGCCGATGCGGCCCGCGCCATGCCGGTGCTGCGCGATGCTTATGTCCGCAACCTGATGACCTTCACCGCCAATGTGGTGCGGACCGATTCCCAGCCCGATGTCGGCGTGATCGCGACACGGCTGCAAGGCGTGACCGACCGCGCCCTGAAGAAAAAGGGCGCGCGGGTGTTGCTGGCCCAGGTGGCTTTAAGAGTGACGAAATAAAGAACCCCCTCCGGCTTTCGCAACTTTGCCGTGGTGCTCGGCTAACGCCTGCGCGCCACGGCGTTGCTACAGCCACCTCCCCCGCCATGCGCTGACGCGCGCGGGGGAGGCGGGCTGTGCCCCGCCCCTCCAATTGTCATTCCCGCGAAAGCGGGAATCCAACTTTCTTTCTTTAATGACCCCCTCCGGTTTCAGCTTTCGCTCGCCTCCCAAGAGATCGGCTTCGCACGCTGAAACCACCTCCCCCTTTTGGGTGCGCTTCGCGCATAAGGGGGAGGGCGGTCTCTGGAATTCTGTTTTCTTTTTTAACCCCCTCCGGTTTCAGCTTTCGCTCGCCTCCCAAGAGGTCGGCTTCGCACGCTGAAACCACCTCCCCCTTTGATGGCGCTGCGCGCCAAAGGGGGAGGATGACCTGTGCTGGCCGGTTTGCCCGCGTTCGTTAACGATAATAGTCTGCCGCTCCACGGGCTTTTCCCGCTGACGGAGACTCATGACCTGGACCCGGCCCCTCAGCGTGCGGCTGGCCCCAACGCTGGTGCTGGCGCTGGGCCTTGCGGTGCTGGCCGTGGACGGCCTCGGCCTGCCCACCCGGCTGGGCAATCTTCTGTTCGACGCCTGGCAGCGTCATTTGCCGGGGCAGACGCAGACCCTGCCCCGGACGGGCTTTCGCATCGAACCGCTGGACCTGCCCGCCCTGGATGAAGACACCCTGACCGCGGCGGCCCGCGCCCTGACGGCGCGGGGCGCGGCGGTGATCATGCTGGCCGCAGCCCCGGAGATGGGCGCCTCGCCACAGAGCCTGGCCGCGAAACTGCCGCCCGGCAGCGACGCGGCGCGCCGGGCGCTGGCCCTGCTGCCCGAACCCGGCCACGATCTGGCGGGGGCGCTGCAAGGCAGCCGTGCCGTGATGCCGGTGACGCTGGGCAAACCGGGCCGCAGCCCGCATGTGACGGCGCGCTTCACCTATCGCGGGGCGCATTATCCCTTTGGCCCGGTGCCGCGCTTCGACACCGGCGCATCGGTCCCCGCCGCGCTGGAACGCCAGGCCGCGGGCGTGGCCGCCGCCAATCTTCCGCCCGATAGCGATGGCGTGATCCGCCGCCTGCCGGTGGCCTTTCACCTGCGGACCCTGCTGGTGCCGGGCCTGGCGGCGGAAGCGGCGCGGCTGACCGAGAACAAGCCCGCCATCACCGTCACCACCGACGAGCGCAATCCGCTGTCCTTCCTGCGCGGGGTGGGCATCGCGGGCGTGGAGATCGGTGGGCGCGTCCTGCCGTCGGACCGCGACGGCGCCTTGCGCCTGCATTTCGCGCCGCCGCAGCACCAGCGCCTGGATGCGCGTGCCTTAGGCAATACCTCGCTGCGCGGCGCGGTGGTGGTGATCGGGGCGGCGGGCGATATGCTGCGCACCCCCCTGGGACTGGACACCCGCGCAGGCGTGACGGCGCAGGCGATCGGCCATCTGCTGTCGGGGGCGGTGCTGGCGCGGCCTGCTTGGGCGCCCTTCGCGGAGATCGCCGCGCTGGCGCTGCTGGGCGCGGGCATGATCGGGCTATTTCGTTTTGGTTTGGGCTGGGCGGCGGCGCTGACCATGAGCGGCATCGTGGCGCTGTTCGCCGCCGCCTGGTGGCTGTTCGCCCACCACGCCATCCTGCTGGACGCCGCCACACCGTCGCTGCTGCTGGCGCTGGCCTTTGCCGCCGGAGCCGTCGCCTGGCTGCAGGATCTGCGGCTGGCCCATGCCAGTCTGCGCCTGGCCTTTTCCGACTCCCTGCCCCGCGCCAGCATCGAGAAGATCGCGCGCAAGCCCGGCCTGCTCCGGATGGAAGGCGAGACGCGCACCGTCACCTATCTGGTCTGCGGGGTGCGCGGCATCGCCGACATCGCGGCGGCGTTTCGGGACGATGCCCCCGGCTTCACCCGCCTGATGCAGCAGGCGCTGTCGCCGCTGCTGGACCAGGCGCTGGCGCATGGCGGCACCATCGACCGGCTGACCGCCGACGGCTTCACCGCCTTCTGGAACGCGCCGCTGGACGATCCCGACCATGCCCTGCACGCCTGCGAGGCGGCCAACGGCATGGCGATCATGTCGGCCCGCGTCACCGAGCACCTGGCATTGGAGATGCGCGACCACCCGCCGCCGCAAGTGGAGATCGGCGTCGGCGTCGCCACCGGCCCGGTCATCGCGGGCGGCTTCGGCGGCCATGGCCGCATGGGCTACAGCGTCAACGGTCCCGCCGTGACCCTGGCCCAGCGCATCCAGGCGCTGTCGCATCAGTATGGCCCCGCTTTGATCGTGGCGGAGGAGACGCGCAACGCCGCCGAGCGCGGTTTCGCCTTTCTGGAAGTGGACACCATCGCCGCCAGCAAGAGCGACGCGCCGGTGACGCTCTATGCCCTGACCGGCAATCCGGTGGCGCGGGCCTCGCCCAAATTCCGCGCCCTGGAAGTGTTCCACGACCATATCTTCCAGGCCATCCGCCGCCAGCACTGGAACCGGGCACGCGAGCTGATCGCGCAATGCCGCCGTCTGTCGGGCGCCAGCCAGAAGATGTACGACCTGCATCTGGCGCGCATCGCCTGGTACGAGAAACATCCGCCAGGCGAGAACTGGGATGGAGCCTTTAGGCCTGTGCTGGAATAAACGCCCGGCGGTTTTTTGATGGGCGGCTTCGCCGCAGGGCGGGCGAGAACTGGGACGGCGCGTTTCGTCCGGTTCTGGAATAGGACCGGCCGACAGGCGGCTACGGAACAGCCGCCAGCCCGTAATGCGCCGAGGCCGCGCCGGTCAGCGCCGCCCACATCTGGTCGCCCCAGCTGAAGTGCCACCATTCGTCGGGATGACCGGCAAAGCCTTCCTCCACCATCAGCCAATGCAGCAGGCGGCGATTGGCCTGCGCTTCCCGGTCGGAAAAGGAGACGTTATCCGCATCCAGTGTCTCGAAACGGTCGCGGTGGGCCAGCGCGGTCACATCGTCGAACAGCGAGCCCATCCACAGCGCCTCGCCATCCGTCCAGCGCAGCGTCAGGTCCACCGCCGCCGCGGTGGCGTGCGGCGCGGGCGAACCCGCGTCCCCGGAATCATCCTCAGGTGAGGGCGCGGCCCAATAGCGTTCCACTTCCTCGGTCAGGGCCGCGCCGGTCAGCGACGGATCGCGCCGCCGCAATTCGGCGGGCATCCAGACATCGTGGAAATAAGCCTGTACCGCGCGCGGCCGCCAGGCGTCGAACAGGAACAGTTCCAACCCCGCCGCGCCTGCCCGCGCATTCACCCGCGCCAGCCTGT
Source organism: uncultured Alphaproteobacteria bacterium (assembly GCA_937942205.1). Classification (GTDB taxonomy): domain Bacteria; phylum Pseudomonadota; class Alphaproteobacteria; order Micropepsales; family Micropepsaceae; genus Rhizomicrobium. Next base: position 11,170 of record CALDFO010000092.1, on the reverse strand, counting down.
CCGCCACCGTCCGGCGCAGCCACAACTTGTCCGTCGCGCCCGCGATCCGTTGCCAATAGGGCGGATTGCGTTCGCTCGCATAAAAGTTCGCGCCCGCCAGTCCCGCATCGCGCGCGTCCACCACCGCTTCGCCATAGAGGACATTGTCGCGCGTGATGGGAATGCGGGCACGAAAGCCGCGCCGCGCGGCGCGCGCCCCGTCCTGGCGGCCGATGGCGCGGTCGCGCAAGTCCTGCAAGGCGCCGAAAGCCGACATAAACCTTCCGAAACTGGTTTTTCCCGAATTGCGACCTAGACTAGAATGATGTCCGCCAGTCCCGAAAGCCATTTTCCGCAAGATTATCGCGGCGCGCGCCGCGCCTTCATCGCCGCCTGCGAGGCGCGCGGCGTCGATGTGATCGCCCGCGTCCATCCCGCCGCCAAGGGGCCGGACGGCAAGCCGCTGTTCCTGGACACCGCCGCGATGGGCCCGCGCCACGCTACCCGGGCGCTGCTGCTGATCTGCGGCACGCATGGGGTGGAAGGCTATTTCGGCTCCGGCGTGATGACCGGGCTGATGCGCGGCGGCATCGTGCCGCCGCTGGATACACGGCTGGTGATGATCCACGCCCTCAACCCCTTCGGCTTTGCCTGGAACCGGCGGGTGAACGAGGACAATGTGGACATCAACCGCAACTTCGTGGACCACGCCGATCCGCCCGGCAATCCCGGCTATGACGAACTGGCCGACGCCATCGCCCCGCGCGACATATCGGGTGCGGCCTGGGCCGAAGCCGACGCGGTGCTGGACGCCTGGCGGCGGCGGCATGGCGACCGGGCCTGGCAGCAGGCGATCAGCGCCGGGCAGTACCGCCATCCGCAAGGGTTGTTCTATGGCGGGGCGCGCGAAAGCTGGTCGGTCCAGGCGTTGCGCGCGGTGTTAACCGAAGACCTGTCCAGGGTCGAACGGCTGGTGGCGGTGGATTTCCATACCGGGCTGGGCGCGCCCGGCGCGGGCGAGATCATCGTGGAGACCGGCTCCGGCACGCCCGCCCATGCCCGCGCCCAGGCGATCTGGGGCAGCGGGATCCGCGCCGCCGCCACGGGCGAATCGCTCTCCACGCCGCTCACCGGCACGCTGGAACGGGGTCTGGAGCGGATGCTGCCCGGCGCGCAGGTCACCTGCGCCACACTGGAAGTGGGCACCGTGGCCCTGCCCGCCATGTTCGACGCCCTCCGGCTGGCCAACTGGCAGGACCATTTCGCCCCCGACACCGTCCGCGCGGCAGACATCGGGCAGCGGATGCGCGACGCTTTTTATGGCGACACGCCTGCCTGGAAACAGGCGGCCTGGCGCCAGGCCCAGGCCTGTGTCGGGGCGGCGCTGGCGGGGCTTTAAAGCCGCGCTTTAGCTTTTGCGGCGGCTGGGCTATACCCCCGCTGCGCTGCACCCGTAGCTCAGCTGGATAGAGTGTCGCCCTCCGAAGGCGAAGGTCATAGGTTCGAATCCTATCGGGTGCGCCAATTTCCGCCGACCGCGGAAGGCAACTCAGGCACAGCCAGGATTGCCGGCTTCCGGCATCGTCAGGAACGTGATGCTGGCGGGTGCGAACGTCGCATTCCCGGCCTTGAGAGCGGCGCCTTCGATCGACGGAAGCGCGTCATCCGCCCCCAGTTGCAGGGCCTTGCCGTTGAGTTGCACCTCGCGGCCTTCCAGCTTGGCGGCGGTCAGCGAATAGCGGTTAGCGGCGATCGGAAGCGTCAGGGACAGGGACTTTTGCCGATCCGTGTTGAGCACCAGCATCGTCACGCCGCCCGGTGTTCCGCGCAGGCACTGGGCATAGATGTGCATACCCGGCCCGTTGGTAACGCCCGGATCGAGCACCGTGGTGCCCATGAACTTGCGCCAGAGCAGTGCGGCCCAGTAATTGGGCTTGGGCTCGAACGTGTCTTCGTCGAGCAAGCCATAGTCGCTGGCGACCAGCGTGTTGTGGATGACGACAGCCACATCCTGCCGCGCCAGCCGGCCGAGTTGATCGAGATAGCGGAAGGAATCGAGGAAGGTGCCGCCCCACGGATTGCCGCCGCAGGCCGCATCGGCGGTTTCGGTATTCCAGAAAGGCTTGCCGGGCATCGCCTTGTCGCGGACGTCCCGGTAATAGGCGAGCGTTTGGTCGGTGCGGCCGAACCAATCCTCATTGAGCGCCTGAGCGGCGCTGGTCTGGTACCCCATCGCCGCGCAACGCTGCGATACGGCGCCATAATGATGGTAGGAAAAAGCGTCCGCCCCGCCGGTATAGGCGGCAAGATCGGCGGCTTTCAGGATCTTGAAATCGCCATAGCCGCCCATGGCGACGCCCCAGTCGGCGGTCGATTCGCCCACCGATCCGGGCGCGAGCAGCTTGCTCTGCGGGAATTCCTTGCGCATGAACGCTTCGAACACGCGATAGTCGCGGCCGAAAGCGGCGGCGTCATAGCTTGCCGAAACGCCGCCCATCGCGGCGAGAGTCGGCTCATTGAAATATTCCGCCGCCGCGACCGTCCCGCCATTTGCCCGGGTGAAGGCCAGCCAGCGGCGCGCCTGGTCGGGCCGCCAGACGCCGTCAGGCCCGCGCGTGCCGTTGCTGAGCGGCATCGATGTGACGATCGGCGCATCCACCGCGTTGGAAAAGGCGATGACGCCAAGCCATTGCTGCCTGGTCAGGACGCCATTGTACCCCTTGGGGGGCGTCCCGGACGGCGTGTCGCTGTCATCGAAAAAGGTCGTGTTCGCCCATGTGCCGCTGACCCGCATATAGGCCGGGCCAAGCGCCTGGGCCATTTTGCGCAATCTCGGATTGGTGAGGTCGATGGGCGGCCGATATTGATATAGTCCCGGGTCCATTCCCGCCGGAGAATTTCCGCCCTCGCTCGGCGCGGCGCCCTGTCCCGGCGCGGCAATGTCCTTATAGGGTTTCCAGAACCGGCCGCCGGTGACCTCCAACATTTCGACATTATAGGATTGGTAGCGCTCGTCGACGGTGCCGACCGGCTTCATCTCCGCCGGGGAAAGGCGCGGCGAAGATTGCCCTTGCGCGCCTGTACAGAATGCCAGCATGGCCAATGCGATTGTGGTGGATGATGTGCAAACGGCCAAGGTCATCGCGCCCTCCCCCTTATGCCACGATCCCAGGTGCGAACGGACACCATATCGTTGGATAACGCCGCCGGCCGCTTCAGGGATCCCATAAAGTACGCAGCTAAAAGTCGATCCGGGTGCTGAGGCCGGCAACCAACGCATCCGGGATTTTTCCGGCGCCGCCGGGACGTATCACATATTGCAGGTTCGGCCGCAGGAAAAGCCAGGGCGTGACCTGTGCGTGATAGTCCATTTCCACCAATGTTTCGGATGTCTGGACGTCGATGGCGCCCGGCATGACCAGGTCTCTGTCCCGCTGATATCGGCTGAGGCGGGGATTGATCTCCCACCGGCCGACAATGAGCGACACATAATCCGCCTCCCGGCCGGAAAAAGGGCCCATGTACCGCCCGCCAACAGCGATCATGTGGCGGAACCTGGCGGTCGCGGCGTCACCGATCCCACCCAGGCCGAACAGGGTCATGCCGCGTGCGGGATTGGCCTGTTCCCGGAAAATCCGCTGGGTGATCTGGGCATAAGCGCCCCAGCGCCCATCATGCTGATGGAATGGCTGGCCGGTCAGCCCGGCCGATCCGTGGTTTCCGTCAAAATACACATCGGGTGTTTTCGCGCTGTTGTAGTAGGCGCCGATTTTCAGGGCGGTGCTCGGCAATCCGGTAGCCGCGTCGCGCGGCGACCAGACCATCTCTACCGGAACGAAAGCGCCGGTCCCCTTAAAGCCAAGGTCGAGGCCATCGTCCCTGTTGCCGGCATCGGGATTGAACCGGAAAATGCCGGTTGCGACCGAGAGTATCGGGGAGATCATGAATCTGGCCTGCGCGCCCCATTGCCCGACGGGACTGTTGCGGGCGCCGCTGTTTTGGGTCAGCGCGCTGGCATGGCCACATACCATGTTGTTCTGGAAGGGACATGCGATGGGGGTTGTTGCAAAGTCATTGCCAAGCGGCGCCCACCCGACCCGCAGCCACAGGCGGTCGTCAAGCAGGCTCTGCGTCAGATTGAGTTCGGAAAGCCGCAATGTCTGCCCGGCGCCATAGAGCTGCTGGACGGGGAACATGCTGCCAAGAGCATCCGCCGCGAGGCTACGGCCTGCGCGATGAGACATGCGGGCGTGGAATGCCGTACCGGAAAACCCGGCCATCTTTTCAAGGTCGAGATTCGCGCCAAATTCCAGTTGCTGGGTGTAAGCAATGGCTTCCCGTTTCCCTCCAACCGGGTTCCAGGCACTTTCGGTCTGGAAATTGGCGTACAGATCGACGCCGCCATCGCGCAGATCGCTGCGTGCGCCGCCCCACGCGCCGGTCAGGGTCTCGGAAAATGCACCTCCGGCCTGTTCCGTCGCGAGCATCCGCGCCGCCGGATCCTCGGATGCGCCTTGGGCGCTGGCGGGTGTAGCCCAGGCCGCCAGGAGCAGGTGCAACATAACGGCGGAAACTGCCACCAAGCCCGAGCCGGAAAGCTTATCCACCATTATGCCTTCCTCGCGGCTCCCCATCGCCGTAATCGGCAGAGGCGGCCATGCGTGAGAAGTAGCAGCGGGTGGCCGGGACCGCCAGCGCGCAGAAGCGCGGCATCGTCGACCGCCATCTCCATACCGGACTGTCCCATCTCGCCCTCAGACAGTTGAACCAACTGCGCCATCCGAATGCCGGGAAGAATCACCGATGGACTTTGATTATCTGGACGCTGAACGGCGCCGCGCGACATGACGGGCGAGACGATGGCGCTCCTCCATCGACGAGGAGAGAACCGCGATGATGATGCCGACGCCCGCCCCCAGCAAGGTATCCAGCACGCGTTCGGACACCATGACGGCTCCATCGACGCGCGGCGCGGCAAGATGGGTCATCAGAAGCGCCATCGGCGTCACCAATACCTGTCCCAGAGCATAATTGCTGCCGATAATCAGCTCCGTCGCATATTGCAGGATCACAAGAAGGGCGATGATCGTCCAGACCGACGGACCCTGACCAAGAATAAACCAGACCAGCAGCGCGCCGATCACAGTCCCGGCCATGCGTTGCAGGGCGCGGTTCATGCTGATGTGGAGATGCGCCCCTTGCAGGACTGCCAGGGCGCCCATCGCGGCCCATACGGGATAGTCCGCGCCCAATGTCGCCGCGGCCAGGATGGCTATGGCCGCGGCAACGACAGTGCGCGCCGAGGCAAGCAGCAATTGTCTTGGGGAACGGACAGGCTCTTCCGGCAAAGGCCGGTCCGGCGCGGCGTGATGACGAAGATGTTCGCTCACCGCGCAAATTGCCCAGGCCAGCAGGGCGACAACGGCCGTGGCGGCGGTACGCTCGAGCACTTGTGCAAAGCTGTCGGCATTCGCCATGGCCGCGCCAGCCGCAAAGATGAAGATCAGGGGGCCTGGCGGGCCAAACCGGCCGAGAACCGCGACAAAGAAAAAGATGCCGCATGACAGCGCCAGCATTACAAGCCTTACGGACAGCGGCAGGCCAAGCCATCCAGCAGCGGACATGATGAAGACGGCCAACGTCTGAACCAGCGCGCACTGGAACAGGATATGATTGCGGCTTCGTTCAGGCGCATAACGGCCGAACAGCGCAACCAGCGCGCCAAGCGCGGCATAGCCGATCAGATGCGACCAGGGCGACAGGTAGACGATCGGCAGCGCGATCGCGGCGGTGAGCGCGGACTGCAGGCCGGCTAGCGAGGCGTTGCGCCAGTAGGGCTGGTCGGCAAGCGTCAAGCTGTCCCGCATCTGCCTGGGATGCAGCAGGTGACGCGCCGCATCGACGCGGCGGGTGGGCCAGGCACTTCGTATCCGGGCACGGTTGTCGCGATTATCCGGCGGTATCATTGAGGAATACTCTTGAGCGCAGATAGCTCCAGTTCATTCAGGCGCCGGTCGATCCGCGTGAAATAGTCCAGCATCTCCGTGATTTCCGCATCGGACAGATCGACGAGGATCGCTTCTTCGCCCTCGGCCAGGGATTTACGAATTGCCGCAACCCGACGCACGCCTCTGGCAGTCAGATGGATCAGCCGCGCACGGCCATCCGTCTCGTCGCGGCGTCTTTCGATCAGGCCATCGCGTGCCAGAATGTCGAGCACGCGCACGAGGCTGGAGCCTTCGACTCCCACCAGCAGAGCCAGCTCTTTTTGCGTGATGCCGCCGCCGGTCTCCTCCAGATGGACCAGTGGCACCCAGCTCACGCTGGTCAGGCCCGCCTGCGCCAGATGTGCATCCAGAACCCGGCGCCAGCGCCGCGCCAATAAGGAAAAGCGAACCCCGAAACGGGTTCGCGGTGAAGGGAAAGTCATCGTCACATTGCCGGTATATAATTTGATTTGCAATTCAACTTATATACCGGCATGTGACGCAAAGCAAGGGCGATGGGCGGTCGGGCGCATAATGCGCCTTGCCCTGGCCCAACGATGCACGGACTTCGTCAGGAGGCCATATCCTTTTGTACCGACCCCGCTAAGGTGGGCGTTGAGACGTTGTGACGCCGGATCACGGCACACTCCACAGTCAAGCGAACACGGCGGGGAATCTGAGGATGCAGGGGGGGATTACGAAACACATTCCGTGGATGGCGCTTGCGGTCGTCGGCTTCGTCGCGCTGTTCGTCATCGCGGTTTCGCGCGGCGAGCCGATCAGCGCGCTGTGGATCGTCGCCGCCTCGGTTTCGTGCTTCCTCGTCGCCTATCGCTATTACGCGCTCTACATCGGCCGCCATGTGATGCGGCTCGATCCCGCCCGGCCGACGCCCGCCGTCTATCGCGCCGATGGGCTGGACTATGTGCCGACCGACCGGCGGGTGCTGTTCGGCCACCACTTCGCCGCCATCGCCGGGGCCGGGCCGCTGGTGGGGCCTGTGCTGGCGGCGCAAATGGGCTACCTGCCCGGAACGATGTGGATCATCTTCGGCGTCGTGCTGGCCGGCGCGGTGCAGGATTTCATGGTCCTGTTCATTTCCATGCGGCGCGACGGGCGCTCGCTGGGCGAACTGGTCCGCATGGAGATGGGGGCCGTGGCCGGCACCATTGCGCTCATCGGCACCTTCATCATCATGGTCATCATCCTGGCCGTTCTGGCGCTGATCGTCGTTCGCGCGCTGGCCGACAGTCCATGGGGCATGTTCACCGTCGCGGCCACCGTGCCGCTGGCCATGCTGATGGGCGTCTATACCCGCTGGATCAGGCCGGGACGGATCGGCGAGGTATCGCTGCTGGGCTTCGTCGGGCTGATCCTGGCCATCATCTATGGCCAGACCATCGCGGCCTCGCCTGTCTGGGGACCGCTGTTCACCTTCACGCCGGTGCAACTGTGCTGGATACTCGTGGGCTATGGCGCCGTGGCCTCGATCCTGCCGGTCTGGCTGCTGCTCGCCCCGCGCGATTATCTGTCCACCTTCCTCAAGATCGGCGCGATCGCCGCGCTGGCCATCGGCATCGTCATCATGGCGCCGCCGCTGCAAATGCCCGCGCTCACGCAATATATCCACGGCGGCGGGCCGGTGTGGTCGGGCGCGCTGTTTCCCTTCCTGTTCATCACCATCGCCTGCGGGGCCGTCTCGGGTTTTCACGCCCTGATCGCCAGCGGCACCACGCCCAAGCTGATCGCGACAGAGGCCGATGCGCCGCTGATCGGCTATGGCGGCATGCTGATGGAGGCTTTCGTCGCGATCATGGCGCTGATCGGGGCCTCGATCCTCGATCCCGGCCTCTATTTCGCAATGAACAGCCCCGCCGCGCTGACCGGCGGAACGCCGCAGGTCGCCGCCGCGGCGGTGACGGCGATGGGCTTTCCCATCGCGCCCGAAGTGCTGGTGCAGACGGCAAAGGAGGTGGGTGAAGCCTCGATCATCTCACGCACGGGCGGCGCGCCGACGCTGGCGGTCGCCATGGCGGAGATATTCAGCCATGTGGTCGGCGGGCCGGCGATGAAGGCCTTCTGGTATCACTTCGCCATCCTGTTCGAAGCGCTGTTCATCCTGACCGCCGTGGACGCGGGCACGCGCGCCGGGCGTTTCATGTTGCAGGACCTGATCGGACTGGCGGTGCCCTCATTCCGTTCGACCGAATCCTTCCTGCCGGGCCTGATCGCCACCGGCCTGTGCGTCGCGGCCTGGGGTTTCTTCCTCTATCAGGGCGTCACCGACCCGCTCGGCGGCGTGAACACGCTCTGGCCGGTCTTCGGTATTTCGAACCAGATGCTGGCGGCGATCGCGCTGATGCTGGGCACTGTCGTCCTGTTCCGCATGAAACAGGATCGCCATGCCTGGGTAACAGTGGTGCCCACGATCTGGCTGCTGATCTGCACGGTCAGTGCGGGAACGCTGAAACTGGTTTCGTCCGATCCGGCCGTGAGCTTCGTCGCCCACGCGCTGAAATTCTCCGATGCGGCATCACGCGGGGACGTGCTGGCCCCGGCGGTGTCGATGGCGGAGATGGAGCGGATCATTTTCAACGACTGGGTCGATGCGGGTCTCTGCGTGCTGTTCCTCGCCGTCGTGCTCAGCCTGCTGGTCTTCACGATCAGGACCATCATCGAGGCCAGGCGGGCGGCAGCGCCCACCGCGCATGAGGTCTTTCCGCAAGCGGTGCCGGCGGAATGAGGGAACTGTTTCGCCTCATGCGCGAGACCGCGCTGCTCATGGTCGGCCAGCCCGACTATCAGGCCTATCTGGACCACATGGTCCGGCATCATCCCGGCCGCCGGCCGATGAGCCGCGTCGCGTTCTTCAGGGATCGCGAAAACACCCGCTATGGCGGGAAAGGCGGAGGCCGCTGTTGCTGAGCGATCATTGATCCCGGCATCTGTTCAAGCGGGTTTTCGAGAGACTTCGTCGAAGCGAGGCCCAAGCCCATTCCTTCGCCGGCCGATTTGCGGCGTGCGACCGGGTTTATATCGCCCTGTTCACCAATTGACGGCCAATTCCCGCAGCCGATGCGACAGGAAGTCGATCCATGCGCGCGTCTTGGCGGCTGGCCGGCGCGTGGCATGGGTGATGGCATGGATCGCCCCCATCTCCATCAGCGGCATGTCGAACGTGACTTCCACCAGCCGCCCATCGGCAACCGCATTCGCTGTGAGAAAGCGCGGTCCATAGACCAGGCCTGCACCGGCCAGCGCCGCCTGCACCAGGATCTCGCCGTTATTCGCATGGAGCGATCCGCGCACGGGCTGCCGGATCCGGCCGTCAATTCCGAAGCCCCAGTGCGAGGCGCCGGTCAGGGGGGATAGCGTGTAGCCCAGGCAATCATGCCCGGTGAGATCGGACAATGTGCGCGGGGTACCTCGCGCGGCCAGATAGGCGGGGGAGGCGCAGATATTCAGGCGGACATCCGCGAGCTTGCGCGCCACAAGGCCGCTGTCCGCAAGCTTGCCGATCCGGATCGCCGTGTCCCAGCGCTCCTCCAGCAGATCGACATAACGGTCGCTGAGCCCGACCTCGACCGTGACCGCCGGATACTGCCGGTGAAACGCGGCGATGATTTCGCCCAGATGCAAGGCTCCGAAGGCGGCGGGGGCGCTGACACGGAGCAACCCTTCCACCTTGCGGGTCCGGGCTGAGACCTCGGCCTCCGCCTCGCGCAGGTCGGCGAGGATCGCCTCGGCCTTGTCGAGATAGATTTCGCCGGCTTCGGTGAGCGAGAGGCGGCGCGTGGTCCGATTGACGAGCGTGACGCCCAGCCGCGTCTCAAGCGCGTTCAGATGCTTGGCCGCCATCGCGGGGGACATCCCGATGTCCCGCGCGGCGGCCGACAAGCTGCCGAGCGTGACGGCGCGCACGAATATCTCGATACCGGTCAAGCGGTCGGCCATCGGCTTTTACTCTTGGTTGAAAGTCATCCTCATAATTGCCGGATTACCACAGAATTGTTCAAGACCTATATTGACTCCCGAAAGGACACATCCATGACCCGTCAACCAGCCTTCTTCATCCCCCACGGGGGCGGCCCCTGCTTTTTCATGGACGACCCGCGCGGGGTCTGGACCGGCATGGAGAGCTTCCTGTGCACGCTGCCGAATCGCCTGCCCGAGACCCCTGCCGCGATCCTGGTCGTGTCGGGCCATTGGGAAACCGATGGTTTTGCCTTCACCGGCGCCGCACGGCCCGGCCTGATCTATGACTATTACGGATTTCCGCCGCACACCTATGAACTGCGCTTCGACGCGCCCGGCGCCCCTTGGCTCGCAAAGGAAGCGGCGGCGCTGCTGACCGAAGCCGGCCTGAAGGCGCATGTCGATGCCGAGCGCGGCTTGGACCATGGCGTATTCGTGCCGTTGAAGGTGGCGTTTCCCGATGCCGATGTTCCGGTCGTGGAGATGTCGGTCGAACGCAATCTCGATCCCGCCCGGCATCTGGCCGCCGGCCGCGCGCTGGCGCCGCTGCGCGACCGGGGCGTCCTGATCCTCGGATCGGGCATGAGCTTTCACAACATGCGCGCCTATGGCGACCCGCGCTTCACAGAGCCGTCGATGGCCTTCGACCGCTGGCTTACCGCCGCCGTGGAAGCGCCGGACGATGCGCGGGCCGAAGCGCTCGCACGTTGGGCCGACGCCCCCGCCGGGCGCCTGTCGCACCCGCAGGAGGAGCATCTGCTGCCCCTGATGGTGGCGGCCGGCGCCTCGGTTAAGCCCGGCGAGCGCGTCTTTGGCGAGAAGGTGATGGAGACCGCCATCTCCGGTTTCCGGTTCGACTGATGACGCGCTGTGGCGCGGACGTAACAATTGCGCGACAAGGGCTATTGCAGCCGCCTGTCCGCAACGAGGAGAAATGACATGCAGATCGATCTTTCCGGCAAGCAGGCCCTCGTCACCGGCTCTACCGCCGGCATCGGCCTCGCCATCGCCACGGGTCTCGCTCGCGCGGGAGCGAGCGTGACGCTGGTCGGCCGCGATACGGCACGGCTGGATGCCGCCATTGCCGGCGTCAACCGGACGACGGGCCGCGATGACGCCACGGGCGTGGTCGCCGATCCCGGAACCGCCGCGGGTTGCGCGACGCTGATCGAAGCGCGAGATCGGAAGAGCGTCGTGTAGGGAAAGAGTGTAGATCTCGGTGGGCGCCG
>CALDFO010000091.1 GCA_937942205.1 uncultured Alphaproteobacteria bacterium | reverse complement strand
ATGTGGCCGAACTCAAGAAGATCGTGGCGGGCCGCGCCGGCGTGCTGGCCAAGATCGAAAAGCCCAAGGCGCTGGACAGCCTGCACGGCATCCTGGAACTGGCCGACGCGCTGATGGTGGCGCGCGGCGATCTGGGCGTGGAAATGCCGCTGGAACGGGTGCCGGGCCTGCAGAAGCAGATCACCCGCGCCGCCCGCAAGGCGGGCAAGCCGGTGGTGGTGGCGACCCAGATGCTGGAATCGATGATCCAGGCGCCGATGCCCACCCGCGCCGAGGTGTCGGATGTGGCCACCGCCGTGTTCGACGGCGCCGATGCGGTGATGCTGTCGGCGGAATCGGCCTCAGGCGGCTATCCCATCGAGGCGGTGCAGACCATGGACCGCATCGCCACCTCGGTGGAAGACGACACCCTGTATCAGGCGTATCTGGACTCCCTGCGCGGTATGCCGGAAAAAACCACGCCCGACGCCATCATGGCGGCGGTGCATGAAGTGACCGCCACCATAGAGGCCCGCGCCATCGTCTGCTGGACCAAGTCCGGCATCACCGCCTTGCGGGCGGCGCGCGAACGGCCCCGCGCCCCCATCATCGCGCCCACGCCCAGCATCGAGACGGCGCGGCGGCTGTGCCTGGTCTGGGGCACCCACAGCATCGCCACCGACGATATCCGCGATTTCGACGACATGGTGAAGCGCGCCAGCCAGATTGCCCGGCAGGAAGGCTTTGCCGTGGGCGGCGAGCGCATCGTGATCACCGCGGGCGTGCCGCTGGGCACCACCGGCGCCACCAACATGCTGCGGGTGGCGTTCGTGGACGATGAGCACTGATTTGATTTACCCCCTCCGGTTTCAGCTTCCGCTCGGCTCCCAAGAAGTCGCCGTCGCACGCTGAAACCACCTCCCCCTCCGGCGTGCTGACGCACGCGAGGGGGAGGACGGCCTGCGCCCAGTCCACTTTGTATAAATTCCAGAGGTTTCAGCTTCCGCTCGGCTCCCAAGAAGTCGCCGTCGCACGTTGAAGCCGGAGAGGTTTTAGAACCTATCCCAGCATCTGATCCGACAGCGCATTGATGCGCTTGGCCAGGCCCTGCGGCCCGCCGGAGGCCAGGGTGGAGGCGAAGTCGGACCGCTTCTGCGCCATCTGGCTGATATTGCCCGCCAGATAGACGTCGGTGACCTTCCAGGCGCCGTCCACCTGGTGCAGGCGATAGTTGAAGGCGATGGTCTCGCGGCTGGTCTTCATGGTGCTCTTCACGAAGCGGTCGCTGCCGCGCGTGATCGCGGCCGGGTCCACCGTGAAGCTCTCGCCGCCGAAGGAGTCGAAATTCTTGGCGTAGTTGGCGATGGTCATGCGGCTGAAAGCCTCCACCAGCGCCGTCCTGTCGGCGTCCGACATGCCTGCGAATGTCGGGCCGACAGCGGTGGCGGTCATGGCGGGAAGATCGAAGGCTTTTTCGACCACGGGCTTGAGCCGGTCATAGCGGCCCTTGGCGCTGCCGCCCTGCTTCATCGCCGCCAGCAGCGTGTTATAGAAACCCTGCACCTGCGCCACCGCCGGATCGGCGGCCTGGGCGCGGGCGGGCAGGGTCGCCACGGTCGCGGCGGGGACCGCGCCCAGCATCAAGGCGATCAACAGGGTCTTGAAAGAACGGGTCATGGCAAGGCGGCTCCGATAGTCCTGCGGATTAACGCATAGGGTCCCAATAGGACGCGCAGAAGACGGCAAAATTCGGGATTTTTGAAGCCCCAACCGGCGCGCCGGTTACTCCGCCGCCAGCGCCCGGTCGAATTGCGCGGCGACCAGGCGGACGATATCGCCCGCCGCCAGTCCCGCCGTCTCATATTGACGCGCCGGATCGTCATGGTCCTGGAAGGTGTCGGGCAGAGTCAGGGTGCGCACATCCAGCCCGGCCCGCAGCAGACCTTCATTGGCGAGGCATGTCAGAACCTGCGCCCCGAAGCCGCCCGCCGCGCCTTCCTCCAGCGTGACCAGCAGCCGGTGCCGGGCGGCCAAGGCGCGGATCAGGCCGGTGTCCAGCGGCTTGGCGAAACGGGCATCGGCCACGGTGACGGAAATGCCTTGCGCCGCCAGCGTCTCGGCGGCGGCCAAAGCCGGGGCCAAACGCGGCCCCAGCGACAGGAGCGCCACATCCGTACCCTCGCGTACGATGCGGCCCTTGCCGATGGGCAGAACCTGGCCGCGTTCGGGCAGCGCCGCGCCGGTGCCTTCGCCACGCGGGAAACGCACCGCGATGGGGCCGCCGTCATGGGCGGCGGCGGTGGCGATCATGTGCATCAGTTCGGCCTCGTCGGCCGGAGCCATCACCGTCATGTGCGGCAGGCAGCAGAGATAGGCCAGGTCGAAGGCGCCCGCATGGGTGGCGCCATCCGCCCCCACCAGTCCGGCGCGATCGATGGCGAAGCGCACCGGCAGGTTCTGCAACGCCACATCATGCACCAGCTGGTCATAGCCGCGCTGCAGGAAGGTGGAATAGATGGCGCAGAAGGGTTTCAGCCCCTCGGTGGCCAGCCCGGCCGCGAAGGTGACGGCATGTTGCTCGGCGATGCCGACATCGAAGCAGCGCGCGGGGAAAGCCTTTTCAAACTGGTCCAGGCCGGTGCCCGACGGCATGGCGGCGTTGATCGCCACGATGCGGTCATCGCCTTGCGCCTCGGCGATCAGGGCCTTGGCGAACACCGCCGTATAGGTCGGCGCGGACGCCTTAGCCTTGGCCTGCACACCGGTGGCCTTGTCGAACCTGGCCATGGCATGGCCCTTGTCGGGCGCGGCCTCGGCGGGACCATAACCCTTGCCCTTTTCGGTGACGCAATGGACCAGCACCGGTTCGGCCGGACCGTCGCGCAAGTCCGCGAACAGCGCGGCCAGCGCCACCACGTCATGGCCGTCCACCGGCCCGACATAGCGCATACCCAGACCGGCAAACAGGGAAGCCTGTTCACCGCGCGTCGAGACGAGATCGCGCAGATGCGTGTCCAGCGCCCCCACCGGCGGGGCGATGGACATGTCGTTGTCGTTCAGCACCACGATCAGGCGCGACCGCAGGGCACCGGCATTGTTCAGCGCCTCATAGGCCATGCCCGCGCTCATGGCGCCGTCGCCGATCACCGCGATGACATGGTTGGCGCCGCCGGTCAGGTCGCGCGCCACCGCCATGCCCAGCGCCGCCGAGATGGAGGTGGAGGAATGGCCCGCGCCAAAAGGATCGTATTCGCTCTCGCTGCGCTTAGCGAAACCCGAAATGCCGCCCGGCTTGCGGATGGTGCGGATGCGGTCGCGCCGCCCGGTGAGGATCTTGTGCGGATAGGCCTGGTGGCCGACATCCCAGATGATCCGGTCGGCCGGAGTATCGAACACATAATGAAGCGCGGTGGTCAGTTCGACCACACCCAGCCCCGCGCCGAAATGGCCGCCCGCCATCGACACCGCGTCGATCAGTTCGTGACGCAGTTCGTCGGCCACCTGCGGAAGCTGCTCCGGGGCGACCTTCTTGAGATCGGCGGGAATATGAATGGCGTCAAGCAGGCGCATCAGGCGTCCCGGTCCAGCAGAAAGAAGGGCAGCGCCGACAGTTCCGGCGCCTTTTCGGCATAAGGCCCCAGCGCATCCACCGCGGCGCGGGCGCGCTTTTGGGCCTCGGCGCGGGCGCCGTCCAGTCCCAGCAGGGTCACCAGGGTCTGTTTGCCCGCATCGGCGTCCTTGCCCACCGCCTTGCCGGTCTTTTCGGCGGTGGAGGTCACGTCCAGCAGATCGTCGGTGATCTGGAACACCACGCCCATCTCCTCGGCATAGGCCTTGAGCCGGGCGCGGTCTTGCGCCGACGCGCCGCCCAGGATCGGGCCCGCCTCGCAGGAGAATTCGAACAACTGGCCGGTCTTGCGGCGTTGCAGGTCGATCACATCGTCCACCCCGAAGCTCGCATCGGCCAGCATGTCGATGATCTGGCCGCCGATCATGCCGCTGTGCCCGCCCGCTTCGGCCAGGCGCGCGATCAGGGCGCAGCGCACATCCGCGTCGGGATGGGTGCGGGCATCGGCCAGAATCTCGAAGGCGATGGTGAGCAGCGCGTCGCCCGCCAGCACCGCCGTCATCTCGTCAAAGGCGATATGGGTGGTGGGGCGGCCCCGGCGCAGATCGTCATCGTCCATGCAGGGCAGATCGTCATGAACCAGCGAATAGGTGTGCAGCGACTCGATGGCCGCGCCCACGCGCAAGGCGCGCGAATCATCGACCCCGAACAGCCGGGCCGAATGCAGCACCAGGAAAGGCCGCAGCCGCTTGCCGCCCGCCTGCACGGCATAGCGCATCGCCTCCTGCACCCGCGCCATGCGGCCGGTGGGCCGGGGCAGGACGGAATCCAGCGTTCCGTCCACCAGCCGGGCGCTGGCGGCGATGGCCGCGTTCAATGCGGCAGGCGACAGCCGCGCCGGATCGAAACCCGGCCGAATCCCGCCTTGGGGGGCGGTTTGGGCCGCCCCTTGCGAATTACTGGACACCATGACGCCCCATTCTTGCCTGCCGGAGGGCGAAAGGCCCCCCAATGGCCTTCCGACAGGCCTTGTCGAGACGCTTTTAGCCCGCCGCTCCGAGCGGTGCCAGCATGGTTTTCGACGGTTCCCTGACATTTTCCATGACGGCATTTTCATCACGCCGGCGCGCCGACGCTTTACCCATGTCGGGGAAAGGGTTGCACCCCCTATCCCGAACGGGGAAAATGGCTATGTTGCAGCGCCGTAACGCCACCGGAGCGACTGGCCCCTGGCCAGACCCGCGCCGGATTCCATCCGGGATTCTTAGGGACCGACATGCGAGTCATTCTAGCCCAGCCACGCGGCTTCTGCGCCGGCGTCGTGCGCGCCATCGACATCGTCGAAAAGGCGCTCGAAAAGTATGGCGAGCCCGTCTATGTGCGCCACGAGATCGTGCACAACAAGCATGTCGTGAACACCCTCAAGAGCAAGGGCGCCCGCTTCGTCGAGGAACTGGATGAAGTGCCCGAAGGCGCCGTCACGGTCTTTTCCGCCCATGGCGTGCCGCTGTCGGTGGTCAACACCGCCAAGGACCGCGGCCTGCCGGTGCTGGACGCCACCTGCCCGCTGGTGTCCAAGGTGCACAACCAGGGCAAGCGCTATGTCGCTCACGGCCGCACCCTGATCCTGATCGGCCATGCCGGCCACCCGGAAGTCGAAGGCACCATGGGCCAGGTCGGCGCGCCGGTGCATCTGGTGCAGGACGAAGAAGAGGTCGCGGCCCTGACCATCCCCACCGATACGCCGGTGGCCTATATCACCCAGACCACGCTGTCGATCGACGACACCAAGGGCATCATCCAGGCCCTGAAGAACAGGTTCAGCGACATTGTCGGGCCCGAAACCAGCGACATCTGCTACGCCACCCAGAACCGCCAGACCAGCGTGCGCGAACTGGCCAAGGTGGTGGATGTGATCCTGGTGGTGGGCGCCGCCAATTCGTCCAACTCCAACCGTCTGCGCGAGATCGGCATCGAGGAGGGCATCCCCTCCTATCTCATCAATGACGGCAGCGAGCTCAAGCCCGAATGGATCCGGGGCAAGCAGACCGTCGGCCTGACCGCCGGCGCGTCGGCCCCCGAAGAACTTGTGAATCACGTGATCGAGGCGCTGGGCGCCATCGAGGATGTGACCGTGGAAACCATGGACGGCAAGAAGGAACATATCGAGTTCCGCCTTCCCGCCGAGCTGAGGGCTTAAGCTTATGGGTCTGCCGCTGCGCCAGGCCGCCAAGATCGGCGCCTATGTGATCAAGAAGCACCTGTCGGGCGGCAAGTATCCGCTGGTGCTGATGCTGGAGCCGCTGTTCCGCTGCAACCTGGCCTGCGCCGGCTGCGGCAAGATCGACTATCCCGAC
>CALDFO010000090.1 GCA_937942205.1 uncultured Alphaproteobacteria bacterium | reverse complement strand
GGCCCAGCGGAGCGAAGCGACCGCGTTAGGCGGCGCGACCAGAATTAAGAGCGACGGCCCAGCGGAGCGTGGGCGCAGCGTCAGGCCGCGCGACCAAATAGAAAGCGACCGCCCAGCGGAGCGAAGCGTCAGCGCGCGGCCAGCCCGGTCAGGCGCTTGCGCCCCCCGGCGGCGCCTTGTAAGCGAGGCATGGATATTTCGCGGGGAAATCATGACGCAGCGCTACGACGTCGCCAGCCTGGGCAACGCCATTGTCGATATCATCGCCTCGGTGGACGACCGCTTCCTGCTGACCCACAAGATCGCCAAGGGTACCATGACCCTGGTGGACCCCTTCCGCGCCGGGGAACTGCTCAAGGCCCTGACCGACAACCAGCAGGCCATGAGCGCGCTGCACGAGGTGGCGGGCGGCAGCGCCGCCAACACCATGGCGGGGCTGGCCAGTCTGGGCGGCAAGGGCCTGTTCCTAGGCAAGGTGGCGGACGACCGGCTGGGCCAGGTCTTCGCCGACTCCATGCGGGCGACCGGCGTGGCCTTCCATAACGGCGCCAGCCAGACCCAGGCGGCCACCGCCACCTCGATGATCGCGGTGACGCCGGACGGCCAGCGCAGCATGAACACCTTCCTGGGCGCCTGCCGCGAGATGGTGCCCGACGATGTGGACGAGGAGCAGGTCGCCTCCGCGCGCATCCTCTATATCGAGGGCTATCTGTGGGACGAGGAAAAGGCCAAGCAGGCCACGCTCAAGGCCATCGCGGCGGTGAAGGGCGCGGGCGGCCGCATCGCTTTGTCGCTGTCCGATCCTTTCTGCGTCGGGCGCTTCCGCGACGAGTTCCTGCACCTGCTGGACAAGGATGTGAACATCCTGTTCGCCAATGAGGACGAAGCCAAGGCGCTGTTCCAGACCGAGGATTTCGACAGCGTGGTGGCGGCCGCCAAGGCGTGGGGCGGCATCGCCGCCATCACCCGCTCGGCCAAGGGCTGCGTGATCGTCGAGGAAGGCCAGTGCCACGAGATTTCCGCCGCCCCGGTGGCGCAGGTGGTGGACACCACCGGCGCGGGCGACCAGTTCGCGGCGGGCTTCCTGTTCGGCATCACGCATGGCAAGGGCCTGGCCGATTGTGGCCGCCTGGGCGCGCTGGCGGCGGCGGAAGTGATCTCGCATTATGGCGCGCGGCCGGAAGTCCCGCTCAAGGACCTGGCGACGAAGGTTGGGCTGATCTGATCCATCTCTCTCGTCATTCCCGCGAAAGCGGGAATCCAACTTTCTTTCTTTAATGACCCCCTCCGGCTTCAACTTCCGCTCGACTCCCAAGAGGTCGCCTTCGCACG
>CALDFO010000089.1 GCA_937942205.1 uncultured Alphaproteobacteria bacterium | reverse complement strand
TGGTTGCGCTGACGGCCCCCGCCTGATAAGGCCCGCCTCATGAGCAAGACCCCCGCCAGCGAAGCGGCCCACTTATCGAATACACCCGCCGCGCAAGCGCGGCGCCGCCGGACTTTCGCCATCATTTCCCATCCCGACGCGGGCAAGACCACCCTGACGGAGCATCTGCTGCTGCTGGGCGGGGCGATCCATGCCGCCGGGCGGGTGAAGGCGCGCGGCGAGGCGCGCCGCGCCAAGTCCGACTGGATGAAGATCGAGCAGGAGCGCGGCATTTCCGTCACCAGCGCGGTGATGACCTTTGAATACAAGGACGCGGTGTTCAATCTTCTGGACACGCCGGGCCATGAGGATTTTTCGGAAGACACCTACCGTACCCTGACGGCGGCGGATTCGGCGGTGATGGTGATCGACGCCGCCAAGGGCATCGAGGCCCAGACCCGCAAGCTGTTCGAGGTCTGCCGGTTGCGCGACATCCCGATCATGACCTTCGTCAACAAGATGGACCGCGAGGCGCGCGATCCCTTCGAGTTGCTGGACGAGATTTCCGATCAGCTCCAGATCGAAACGGCGCCGATGATGTGGCCGATGGGCATGGGACTGAACTTCCGGGGCATCCAGAGCCTGTATGACGGCCGCTTCATCGCCTTCAACGACGCGGTGCCCACGGATGCGGAAGCCGCCAAGCTGGAGGAGGATGTGCTGCTGGCGCGGGCGGGCCTGCCGCAATTCGACCTGGCCACCTATCGCGAAGGGCATCTGTCGCCGGTCTATTTCGGCTCGGCGCTCAAGAATTTCGGGGTGTCGGAACTTCTGGACGGGCTGGCCCGTCATGCGCCGCCGCCGCGCGAGCAGGCGGCGCTGGGCCGCGCCGCCCAGCCCGGCGACAAGGAAGTCACCGGCTTCGTCTTCAAGGTGCAGGCCAATATGGACCCCAACCACCGTGACCGGGTGGCGTTCCTGCGCCTGGCCTCGGGCGAGTTCCGCCGCAACATGAAGTTGAAGCAGTCGGGCACCGGCAAGACCATCGGGGTGCACAATCCGATCCTGTTCTTCGCCTCCGAGCGCGAGACGGTGGACGAAGCCTGGCCGGGCGACATCATCGGCATCCCCAATCACGGCGTATTGCGGGTGGGCGACACGCTGTCGGAATCCGGCAGCGTGGTCTTCACCGGCATCCCCAATTTCGCCCCGGAAATCCTGCGCCGGGTGCGATTGGGCGATCCCATGAAGCAGAAGCATCTGGCCCGCGCCCTGGAATCGCTGGCCGAGGAAGGCGTCACCCAGGTGTTCAAGCCCGCCATCGGCAGCCAGTGGATCGTGGGCGTGGTCGGCGCGCTGCAGCTCGACGTTCTCAAGTCGCGGCTGGTGGCGGAATACGACCTGGACGCCGACCTGGAAGCCTCGCCCTATGACAGCGCCCGCTGGCTGTCGGGCAGCGACGCCGCGATCGAGAAGTTCAGCAACGCCAACAAGGGCGGCATGGCGACCGACCGTGACGGCGCGCCGGTCTTCCTGGCCAAGAGCGCCTGGGAAATCGGCTATGTCGCCGAGCGTTTCCCGGACGTGAAATTGCTCAAGACCCGCGAGCGCCATGAGGTGAACGCGGCGGCGGGCTGATCCGCCGGCGTTTCAGGCGGCTGTTTGCGGTCGTTGTCTCAGGCGGCGCTGGCGTGGCCTTCGCGCCAGGTGCGCAGCACGCGGCTGGCCTCGGCGGCGGGCACGCTGTCAAAGGCATCCAACACCGCGAAACTCTGCGCGGGCGCGCGGGTGGGCGCGGCCAGCACCGCCAGCGCCGAAAAGGCGGCGCGGTCCAGGCCCGCGCCCTTGCAGGCCACCGCCAGCGCATGGCCGGTCTCGTCCTCCACGATCTGGCGCGCGGTGGCCGCGTCCACAGCCAGCTTCTCCGCCAGAAGGTCGGCGACGGCGCGGCCGCAACGGGCGTCCGTCACCAGACCGCGGGCGGCGGATTCGCGCGGCAGCACACGGCGGGCCAGGTCGGGATCGGAGCAGAGGCACACACGCAGCCGCGCGCGGCTGGGCGCGTCCAGGTCGCGGGCAGCCTTGGCCAGCAGCGCCTCGCAGACGCCGCGCATGGAATCGGGATAATCGGTGGGCCAGCCGGTCAGCAACTCGGCCACTTCCTCGGCCAGCGCGGCGCGCAGGGCCGGGCCCTGGTCGGCCAGTTGCAACAGGTGCGAGAGTTTGTGCGAGGCGGGCATCGGTATCTCCGTGGCCCGCCATGCTGGCGCATCACCCTTAATGTTTCGTTGGCGATGAATCTGCGCGCAAATCTGGCGCGACTGCTTAACGGCGGGTTAAAATCGCAGATCGTGCGGGCTTGAAGAAAGTT
>CALDFO010000088.1 GCA_937942205.1 uncultured Alphaproteobacteria bacterium | reverse complement strand
CCTGCCCTCGAATGCGGTTCCCAACCCGCCCGGCGCGCTGGCGGCCAATGTCACCGGGCCCTTCGGGGCGCTGAACTCGGTCACCAATGCGGGCTCGTTCAACCGCTGCGACACCAACTCCTATTCGTCGCTCTATCCGAAGGAAGAGCAGAACTCGGTTTACGGCGTCTTCCATCAGCGCATCATGCCGGGCGTGGAATTCTCCGCCAAGGCGCTGTGGTCCAGCCGCCTCGCCAGCCAGCTGCTGCCGCAACTGACCGCCACCTCGACGATCAACACGACCAACCCCTATTTCCAGTCCATCGCGGGCGAGACCAGCCAGTCGGTCCAGTTCAGCTTTGCGCCTTTCCTGGGATCCAATTATTACGAGAACAAGAACGCCATCTCGGTGTTCCAGTTCACGCCCAAGTTCGTGATCGACCTGCCGTTCGGCGACTGGCAGGGCGATCTGTCGCTCAATTACGGGCGCAGCACCTCGAACGGTTTCCAGCGGTCGGTCAACACCTCGCAGTTGAACCTGGCGATGGCGCAGGGAACGTCGGCCGGGGTCACCTCCGCACCGCTGGTCGCCAGCTCGGGCGCCGCGGGCAATGCGGTCAACCCCTACAACCTGAATCTGAGCAATCCGTTCCTCATCAACAGCATCATCAACAACGCCAACACCGGCGATGCCGTGCAGCATCAGGTGCAGTACCGGGCGGGCGCCAACGGCACGCTGTTCGATCTGCCGGGCGGATCGGTCAAGGCCGCCCTCGGTATGCAGCATACCTATGAGGACTATATCGCGACCTGGGGCATCAATAAGCCGCTGGGTCAGGTCACGGGCGGCGTCGTGCCGGGTGGCCAGCTGGCCTCGGTCCGGCCGCACCGCCTGACGGATTCGGGCTTCGGCGAAATCGTGGTGCCGCTGGTGGGCGACGACAATGCGATGACGCTGGTCCAGGCGCTGGCCATCAACGCCTCCGCGCGTATCGACAGCTACAGCGATTTCGGCACGACGACCAATTACAAGCTGGGCTTCACCTACAAGCCGTTCTCGCAGCTCACCATCCGTGGCTCCAAGGGCACGTCCTATGCCGCGCCCAGCCTGGCCGACACGTCCGCGCCCGACACGCGCTTCACCTATACGCCGCAGCGCACGACGCCCAACGCCATCGTGCCGGTGGGAACCTCGGCGGCGGATGCGCTGCGCCCCTCGATCAGCTCGCCGGGCGGCAATCCGTTGCTGGGCCCGGAACTGGGCCAGACCTGGTCGATCGGCGGTGATTTCACCCCCGGCGATTCCCTGGGCGTGGACCTGACCGGCCTCAATCTCAGCATCACGGCCTGGCACGTCCAGTTCTCGAACCAGATCGGGTTGACGCCGTTCAACAACACCAACCTGACCCTGTTCTCGGGTGCGTATGAGCCATACTACATCATCAATCCGACGCTGGCCGATATCCAGGCCCGGTATGCGACGGCGGGGGTGGCGGCCATCGGCTTCCCGGGAGCCGACCTGGCTTCGGCCTTCGATCAGCCGGGGCAGAACAACCCCTATATCTATTATGATCTGCGCCGCAACAATCTGGGCAAGGCGCTGCTCGAAGGCATCGATATCGCGGCCAACTACACCACGGATATCGAAGGCCTGGGCACCCTGGGCGTGGGCATGTCGGGCACGATCAGCACGACGAACGCCACGCAGGCGGCCCCGAACATGCCGCGGGTCAATATCGTGCAGTATGGCGTCCCGCTGTCGGCCGGAACCGCCTACCTGCAATTGACCAGTGGCCCGCTGTCGGCCAGGACCTGGGTGCAGTACAGCCCCGGCTTCAACATCTCGCCGACCTCGCAGTCCTTCGCGCTGTACGGTCAGAAGCGGATCGAGTCGTTCCACCCGATCAACGCCTTCGTGTCGTATGATCTGGATGACGTCTTCGAATGGACCGACGGCGCCACCGTCAGCCTGACCGTGACCAATATCGCGGATGACTCGCCGCCGATCCTGCTGGCGGGCGGCACCTCGTCGCCGGGTAACGGCGGTACCGGTATCGTCGGCAGCGGTGGCACCTTGGGCCGCTACTTCGTGATCGGACTGCAAAAGAAGTTCTAGGCAATCGCGTCTTACGTTCCCCCTGACTTATAGCCCCGCCATTTTCTGGCGGGGCTAATTTTTCTCCGGCCATATTCCGGAATGTGGCGCGGGGTTGGTGATGGGGGCTGGCCGTGAGCTGGACAGGAAAGGCAGGCACATGCGGACAAACCGTCGAACATTCTTGCTGCGGTCGGCCCTGGGATTGGGTGCCCTCGCTTGCGCGGGCGGCGGGGCGCTGGCACGCGACGGCGCGACGGCCGCCGTATCCCCGAACGGCAAACCGCTGTCCGGTGTCTTTCCCATCGGCTGGACGCCTTGCCGGCCTGATAACCGCCTCGATACCGATGCGATCGCCCGGCAGCGGCAGTTCCTGCATCGCGGGCGCGTGGCGGGGATTGCCTGGCCGCAGAACGCCAGCGGCTGGCAGAGCCTGACGCCGGCCGAATGGCACGCGGGCGCCGAGGCGCTGGCCTCTGCCAAGGGTTCCGGCGCGTTGGTTCTGGGCGTGCAGACCGTCGGTTTCGATACGGCGGCCTCCCAGGCCTATGCGAGAAAGGCCAAGAGCCTGGATGCCGACGCCATCATTTCCCTGACGCCGCCCGGCGCCGACGATGCCGCGGTCGCGGCGTATTTCAAGGCGCTGTCGGACGCCTGCGGGCTGCCGATCATGGTGCAGGCGGTGGGCGACGTCAGTGTCGAGAATCTCATTGCCCTGGCGCGGGCCGTCCCGGCCATCGTGGCGGTCAAAGACGAGGCGGGCGACCCGCTCGAACGGGCGCCGGATTTGTTGCGCGGCGCGGGCGACCGGCTGGAGGATTTCTCCGGCGGCGGCGGCCTGACCTTTTTCGCGGAACTGGAACTGGGTTTCCGGGGCACCATGCCCTATGCCGGCATGGCGGACGTCCTGCAGGCCTGCTTCAACGCCTACATGGCGGGCCGCAAGACCGAAGCCTATGACACCTTCGGCCGCTTTCTCGCTTTCAATTCCCTGCCGTTCGCCAACAATTACGTGATGATGGCGCGCGGGGTCTTCGCCGAGGACGCGATCATGCGCGCCAACCCCACAACCGGCGCACCCGCCCGCCGCCGCGGCGGACCGATCACCCCGGCGCAAAAGGCGCAGATCCGCACCGCGCTCGATACCTATCTCAAAGGCCATCTCGTCGCTTAGGGTGGCCTTGCTCCCGCGCGTTTGGACCTTGTGCATCGGTATCTCAATGGGTGAGAGACGGCGGCCCGGCGCTCTTTTGAAATCAGCCAATATTCGCAATTTGTCGTATGAAAAGTGGTGTACCTCGCGGAAAGATAAGAAGCGCAATCCCCCGGTTGCGGGTTATCGGTAGCGGTTTCGTGATCAAGACTGTGCATACGACCTTTGTCCGGAAAGCAGGCGGCTTCATGGGAAGCGGCGCGCGATCCGGCGGCTTTTTGCGTGCCGGCGGATCGGCCGCGGCCATGGCCGATACGCACCCGTTCCAGAAGAAAGTGGCATGATGTTCGACCCCCAGAAAGACCGTCTCTATATCCAGGATGTGACGCTGCGCGACGGTATGCATGCGATCCGTCACAAATATCCGCTGGAGCATGTCGCGCGGATCGCCGCGGCGCTGGACGAGGCGGGGGTGGATGCGATCGAGGTGGCGCATGGCGACGGCCTCAGCGGTTCGTCCTTCAACTATGGCTTTGGCGCGCATACCGACTGGGACTGGATCGCCGCCGCGGGCAAGGTGATCCGCAAGGCCCGGTTGACCACATTGCTGCTGCCGGGCATCGGCACGATGGAGGATCTGCACCGGGCCTGCGACCTGGGGGTCAGTTCGGTGCGCATCGCCACCCATTGCACCGAAGCCGACATCGCCCGCCAGCACATCGCCTTCGCCCGCAAGCTGGGCATGGATGTGTCGGGCTTTCTGATGATGAGCCATATGAACACGCCCGACGCCCTGGCCCAGCAGGCCAAGCTGATGGAGGAATATGGCGCTCATTGCGTCTATGTCACCGACTCGGGCGGTGCGCTGGATATGGACGGCTACCGCGAGCGCATGGAGGCGTATGACCGGGTGTTGCAGCCCCAGACGCAGCGGGGAGTCCACGCCCATCACAATCTGTCACTGGGCGTCGCCAATTCCATCGTGGCGGCTCAGCATGGCGCGGTGCGGGTCGATGCCAGCCTGGCGGGCATGGGCGCGGGCGCGGGCAATGCCCCGCTGGAGGTGTTTATCGCCGCCGCGAACCGCAAAGGCTGGCAGCATGGTTGCGATCTGTTCCAGCTGATGGATGCCGCCGAGGATCTGGTGCGTCCGCTTCAGGACCGGCCCGTCCGGGTTGACCGGGAGACGTTAAGCCTGGGCTATGCCGGGGTTTATTCTTCCTTCCTGCGCCATGCGGAGAAGGCCAGCGAGGAATATGGCGTGGATGTGCGCACGATCCTGGTGGAACTGGGCCGCCGCCGCATGGTGGGCGGGCAGGAGGATATGATTGTCGATGTCGCGCTTGATATCCTGAAAGAAAAAGAGGCGGACGCGCCCGCGTGACTTCCGGCTGACCGGCGCGCGCCCCTGGGCGCACGCCGGTCTTTCCATCGGGCGTTACTTGATCTTCGGCAGCTCGTTGAACTGGTGAAACGGCGGCGGCGAGGACAGGGTCCATTCCAGCGTGGTGGCGCCGACGCCCCAGG
>CALDFO010000087.1 GCA_937942205.1 uncultured Alphaproteobacteria bacterium | reverse complement strand
AACATGCCCGCCGCTATCTGTCGGGCCAGGCCGAGATCGCGCGCGAGGCGGCCTCTGCCATCAAGACGCCGATCGGCGAATTGTCCGCCCGCGTGACGCAGCTTTCGGACGAACGCCGCAAGCTGGAACGCGAACTGGCCGAAGCCAAGAAGCAGCTTGCCCTGTCGGGCGGGCCCAAGTCCGGCGGCGGCGACGAGAACGAGACCATCGCGGGCATCAAGGCGGTGCTGCGGCTGGTGGACGGCGTCTCGCCCAAGGACCTCAAGAGTCTGGCCGACGGCGCCAAGGCCCAGATCGGCTCGGGCGTGGTGGCCTTTGTGGCGGCGGCGGACGGCAAGGCCTCCATCGTGGCGGGCGTCACCGACGACCTCACCGCGCGCATCAGCGCGGTGGATCTGGTGCGGGTGGCGGCGGAAGCCCTGGGCGGCAAGGGCGGCGGCGGCCGCCCCGACATGGCGCAGGCGGGCGGGCCGGACAACGGCAATCCCGGTGCGGCGCTGGATGCGATTCGCGATCGTCTGAAGGCGCTCGCGTCTGTTTAGTTTCCCCATCCGTCACAGTTCGGGTTTGCTCCGCAAACACCTCGCTGCGCCGTTCGGTACGCTGTCGCTACCGAACTCCCCCGCTCGCCGTTCCGCTCGCGGGGGAAGGAGGCTGTCGGATGCTGATGGTCGCGCCGCGGAATGCGGCGCTCGTGATAAGGATCAGGCGATAACATTCGGCGCCCTTCCTTGCCATCCTGGCCGAGCGGCGAAGGCCAACTTCAACAATCGTCATGGCCCGGCTTGTCCGGGCCATCCAGTTTTGTGCCGGAATGAAAGTTGGATTCCCGCTTTCGCGGGAATGACAACCGATGGTGCGGGCATAACAGCCCACCCACTCTCCATGGGCGGCCTTGAGCCGCCCATCCATGGCAACAGGCACTGTGACAGCCGGGTGGCGCGGTTCAGGTCAGGTCCATGAAGGGATTGAAGGCGATCTCCCAGAGATGGCCGTCGGGATCGGCGAAATATCCGGAATAGCCACCCCAGAAAACCTTTTGCGGCGGTTTCACGCCCTGCGCCCCCGCCGCGATGGCCTGGGCATAGCCGGCATCGACCGCTTCGGGCGATGGCGCGTTATGCGCCAGTGTGATGCCGGAAAATCCCCCGCCATCGTCCGGCTGCCTCGCATCCTGGGCCAGTTTATCGCGCGGATACAGCGCCAGCCATGTGCCTTCCAGGGCAAAGAAGACGACATCGGCCGCCGGATCGTATTTGTGCGTGGGCCAGCCGAGTCCGTCGCGGTAAAAGCGCAGTGCCCGCGCCAGGTCGCGCACGCCCAGCGTGATCAGGCCGACCTTGGCTTTCATGCGATGATGTCGGGCAGCAGGCTGTTGTTGATCTCGGTGATCTCGTCCTTGAGCTGAAGCTTGCGCTTTTTCAGCCGCGCCAGCGCCATCAGGTCGGGATTGCCGGACTGCACCATGTCGGCGATGGCGGTATCCAGGTCGCGATGTTCCTGCGTCAGTTGCGCCAGCTTGGCGCGCGCCGCGACTTCATCGGGTCCGACCACACGGCTCACTTTTTCCCCCTCCGGTCTTCGCGCGCGCCGGGGGAGGACGATTTGCGGCGGCTCTTGGCGACATCCTCGCCCCAGCGTTTCATGTCGGGCCAGTCGTAACCCAGCAGGTCCAGCGCCCGGCCCACCATCTGGTCCACCAGGTCGGCCAGGGTCTTGGGCGCGGAATAGAAAGCGGGCACCGGCGGCAGGATGATCGCGCCCATTTCCGCCAGCGCCGTCATGGTGCGCAAGTGACCCAGATGCAGCGGCGTCTCGCGCACCAGCAGGATCAGCGGCCGGCGTTCCTTCAGCATCACGTCGGCGGCGCGGGTCAGGCAGTTGGTGGTGACGCCGGTGGCGATCTCGCTCATGGTCCTGACACTGCACGGGGCCACGATCATGCCTTTGGTGCGGAAGCTGCCGCTGGCGATGGGCGCGGCGATATCGGTGACGGCATAGGCATAATCGGCCCTGGCGGCGACCTGTTTGGGCGAAAGATCGGTTTCATAGCCGATGGTCATTTCCGCCGGCTTGGTCATCACCAGGTGCGACTCAAGGCCCAGTTCCCGGCAAGCCTCCAGCAGACGGATGCCATAGGCGACGCCGGACGCGCCCGACAGGCCGATAACCAGCCGTTCCGCTTCGTCTTTCGGGATTTTTTGCAAGGATTTCCCCGCTTTCATGGCTTCCGTTACCATTTCTTCCGTCAAGGGCAAAGAGTTTCAGTTTGCCGCTTTTGTCAGGTGACAGAGCGCGGGATTGGTGGTTCAATTTTCTGGCCAGGCGCGAACCTACGCCCGCGCCAGCCGGACCGAAACTCAACGTGGAGGCACATGCATGGCGATACAGGGACATATCAATCACCTGTCCAATCAGCACCGGAAAATCCAGGACATCATCGAGACCGAGATGTCCAGTCCCGACTGGGACGAGCTGCGAGTCGCCGCGCTCAAGAAGCAGAAGCTTCGCATCAAGGACGAACTGGAGCGGCTGCGCGCCACCGTCCTGAACTGAGACGATCCCGCCGCCGCGCCCTTTCCGGGGCGCGGCCCGCAGGGCCGGTGCGCAAATCTTTGGCGCTCAAATCTTTCCCGAATCGCCGATTCAAAGCAGCTTGGCGCGTTCGCGCAGGGCGAATTTCTGGATTTTGCCCGTCGAGGTCTTGGGCAGTTCGGTGAACACCACCGTGCGCGGCACCTTGAAGCGGGCCAGACGGGCGCGGGCGAAAGCGACCATCTCTTCCTGAGTCGCGGTCGCGCCGGGGCGCAGTTCAACGAAGGCGCAAGGATGCTCCCCCCATTTCGGGTCGGGCCGCGCCACCACCGCCACGAACAGCACCGCCGGATGCCCGGCCAGCGCGTCCTCCACCTCGATGGACGAGATATTCTCGCCGCCCGAAATGATGATGTCCTTGCTGCGGTCCTTGAGCTGGATATAGCCGTCGGGATACATCACCCCCAGGTCGCCGGAATGGAACCAGCCGCCCGCAAACGCATCGCGCGTGGCCTTTTCATTCTTCAGATAGCCGCGCATCACGATATTGCCGCGGAA
This sequence comes from uncultured Alphaproteobacteria bacterium, assembly GCA_937942205.1. GTDB lineage: Bacteria > Pseudomonadota > Alphaproteobacteria > Micropepsales > Micropepsaceae > Rhizomicrobium. Next base: position 411 of record CALDFO010000087.1, on the reverse strand, counting down.
CATCACCTCGCCGATGGTCTTGCCGTCGGCGGGCACCGGCTTCATGGTCTTGGGGTCCAGCACCGCCAGTTCCTCCAGCGGGGCATAGCGCACGCCTTGGCGCGCCTTTTTGGCGGCGCGGCCCGCGCTGTCCAGCCGGTCCCATTCGGCGTGCCACTCATTGACCACCGCGGGGCCATAGACCTCGGTCAGGCCATAGACATGCACCACCGTGAAGCCCGCATCGGCCATGGCCGCCAACACGCTTTCGGGCGGCGGCGCGGCGGCGGCCATGAAGGTTACGGTATGGGAAAAGCTGCGCCGCTCGGTGAAGCTGGCATTGACCAGCGTCGACATCACGATGGGCGCGCCGCACAGATGGGTGACCTTGTGCGCGGCGATGGCGTCGAAGATCGCGCCCGCCCGCACCCA
>CALDFO010000086.1 GCA_937942205.1 uncultured Alphaproteobacteria bacterium | reverse complement strand
TTCTATCGCACGCTGGGCGCCGAGGTGACGGTGGTGGAGATCATGGACCGGGTGATGCCGGTGGAGGACGCCGAGATCAGCGCCTTCGCCGCCAAGGCCTTCGCCAAGCAGGGCATGAAACTCAAGCTGGAGACCCAGGTCACCGAACTGAAGCGCGGCGCGAACAACGTCACCTGCACCCTGAAGGCCAAGGACGGCAAGACCGAACAGGTCACGGTGGACCGGGTGATCCTGGCGATGGGCATTGTCGGCAATGTCGAGAATCTTGGCCTGGAGCAGGTGGGCATCAAGGTCGAGAAGACCCATGTGGTCGCGGGCAAATACGGCGAAACCGGCGTCGAGGGCGTCTGGGCCATCGGCGACCTGGTGGGCGCGCCCTGGCTGGCGCACAAGGCCATGCATGAAGGCGTGATCGTCGCGGAAAAGATCGCGGGCGTGAAGGGCGTGCATCCGCTCAACACCGCCAACGTGCCGGGCTGCACCTATTGCTGGCCGCAGGTCGCGTCGGTGGGCCTGACCGAAGCCAAGGCCAAGGAAAGCGGCCGCAAGATCAAGGTGGGCAAGTTCCCCTTCATCGGCAACGGCAAGGCCATCGCGCTGGGCGAACCGGAAGGCTTGATCAAGACGGTGTTCGACGCCGAGACCGGCGAGCTTCTGGGCGCGCACATGATCGGCGCGGAAGTCACCGAACTGATCCAGGGCTATGTCATCGCCAAGACCGGCGAACTGACCGACCAGGAACTGGCGCACACCATGTTCCCGCATCCGACGTTGTCGGAAATGATGCATGAGGCGGTGATCGCGGCGGATGGGGCCGCGCTGCATATTTAACCCACCTGTCATGGCCCGGTTTGGCCGGGCCACCCAGTTTCTCGCCGCATTGTGGTGAATTCAAAACTGGATGGCCCGCATGGAGCGGGCCATGACGGTATGGTCGTTCAGCAACCGCGCCGCATTCGCCGTCACCCGGCGCGCGCGGCCTTGCGCCGGGCCGGGATGACGGCAGGGCTAATTCTTCAACAGCCGCCGGATGTCGCCCGCCACCGCCTCGGTATCGCCGGTGTCGGTGGTCACCAGCCGCGCCTTGCCGTCACGGTCGAACACGAACACCGTGTTGGCGTGCATCACCTCATAGGGTGGGCCTTTTTTCACCTCGTAAGCGACGCGATAGGTGCGGGCCAGGCCGGCAAGCTGGTTGGCGCTGCCGCGCAGGCCGGTGATCTGGGGCGAAAAGACCTTGGTATAATCGGCCAGCACTTCGGGCGTGTCGCGGTCGGGATCCACGGTGACGAACAGCACCTGCACATCCGGGCTTTTCACCCGATCCAGCACATTGGTCAGGTTGGCCAAAGTGGTGGGACAGACATCGGGGCAATGGGTGAAGCCGAAATAGAGCAGCACCACCTTGCCGCGATATGTCTGGCCGGTGACGGGCTTGCCATTCGCGGTCATGCGGAAGTCCAGCCGGGGCATACCGCCGGATATGTCGGTCATGTGCCAGGGCGGCTCGGAACATCCGGCCAGCAGGGCGAAACAAAGGACGAGGGCGGCAATACTTCGCATGGCCGCGTCCTTATCATGCTTTCGCCCCTGCCGCATGGCGCATAGTATCGCGCCCGCATGTACATTCCCGACCACTTCCGCGAATCCCGGCCCGAGGTGCTGCATGACGCTGTGCGGCGGATCGGCTTCGCCACGCTGGTGACGCCGGGGCTGGAGGCGAACCTGCTGCCCATGCAGCTCGATGACGCGGGCACCGTGCTGCGCGGCCATGTGGCGCGCGCCAATCCGGTCTGGAAGCAGGGTGACGGCCCGGCGCTGGCGCTTTTCCTGGGGCCGCACGGCTATGTGACGCCCAACTGGTATCCTTCCAAGGCCGAGCACGGCAAGGTGGTGCCCACCTGGAACTATCTGGCTGTCCAGGCGCGCGGCACGCTGCGCTGGACCCAGGATCCGGACCACTTGCGGCGGCTGGTGACGGAACTGACCGACCGGCATGAGGGCGAGCGGCCGGAACCCTGGGCGGTATCCGACGCGCCGGCTGGTTACACCGATGCCCTGCTGCGCGGCATCGTGGGGTTTGAACTGTCGGTTGAGAGCCTGGAAGGCAAATGGAAACTCAGCCAGAACCGTGACGCGGCCGACCGCGCCGGGGTGCGCGCGGGCCTGTCGCGCGACGGGCGCGACGATCTTGCCGAACGGATGGATGGCGCATGACGCGCGCATGGTTGTGGTACGGCGCGCTGCTGCTGCTGGGCGCGGTGCTGTCCGTCATCGTCCACCTTTATCCCGCCGACCTGCCGTTCTGGATGCCGTGGGAGTTTTCCTGGCCGCAATTCCTGACCTTCGGCCTAACGCTGGGCTGGTTCTGGCGGGGGCTGAAACGGGTTCCCGATGCCGAACGCCCGCCGCTGTGGCGCAGTATCTGTTTCCTGCTGGGGGTGGCGTCCTTCTGGATCGTGCTCCAGACCCGGATTGATTATTACGCCCAGCACATGTTCTGGGTGCATCGGGCCGCCCATTTCGTGCTGCATCATCTCGGCGCCTTCTTCATCGCCCTGGGGATGAGCGGGCCGGTGCTGTATGCGGGAATGCCCGCCTTCCTGCGCCCGCTGGTGGATTGCCGCCCGGTGCGCAAGACACTGGCCTTCCTCCAGCATCCGGTGATGGCGCCCTTTTTGTTCGTGGCGCTGCTG
>CALDFO010000085.1 GCA_937942205.1 uncultured Alphaproteobacteria bacterium | reverse complement strand
AAAACGATGCCGATGTCCTTCCAGACGGGAAGGCGGCGCAGGCCTTCCACCCCCTCATGCGACGTCGCGACACCCAGCTTCCGGGCCCGGGCCAGCCCATCGGACTGCGGATCGATACCGATCAGGGCCCCCATTTCGAGTAGCTGGGACGTGCGCATGACCTTGATCATCAGATCGGTTCCGATATTGCCCGAACCGATGATGGCGACCTTGACCCTGCCGGTCCCATCGGACGTTTCCAAACTCGCCGCCATATCCAACCCTGACACTTTCAAATCCTGGCGCTTCCAAATCCACTGCCGGTTTTCATAGTGGCGTGTTTGCCCAGCTTGAAAAGCAATGGGTTGCCTGTTGATCCCACCTGGTGGGATTTGGCGGATCGTCCCATGGGATTGCTGCGAAGCAGCATGGACCGCCAGTGCTTTGCTTTGCATCTGTTTGGCTCCAGCATCGCCGCGCAAACAATCCGAGGTCTTCATGCTGACCAAACGTCACTTCCTTTCCAGCTCCATCGCGGCCCTGGCTGCCTCCGGCCTCCCGGCCTTCGCCCCACAGGCTTGGGCGCAGGGCACCGCCGGGCGCACCGGCGAAACCGCCGGTCAGATTCCGCACGGCACGGTGAAGACCACCCGCTTGTTCAAGGCGCCGCCCGGCTATGTGAACGGATTGGCGGTGGCGCCCGAAGGATTGTGGATGGCGCAACAGAAGCTGTCGGGCGCGGCGGCGAAACAATATGGCCTGCCCGAGCCCAGCGACCTGCACGAAGCCGCCTGGCTGGTGGACTGGAACGGCAAGCTGCTCAAGACCGTCACCACCAATTCGCGCAACACCTCCGGCATGGCCTACGGAAATGGCTGCGTCTGGATGGCCGCCAACCAGCCCCCGCAGGGAATTTTTCAGGTGGACATGAATTCGCGCCAGGTCAGCCATCGCCAGATTCCGCTGGGCCTGCCGGGACAGGATGGCGGCGGCAGCCACGGCGCGCAGTGGCATGACGGCAAGCTGTGGATCGTGGCCAACCGCCCGCGCCTGCTGCTGCGCGTGGACCCCAAGACCTGGATTCCGGACGCCGCCATTCCCGTCTACACCACACCCGACAAGCCGCGCTGGCACGACATGACCTTCGACGCCAAGGGCGATATCTGGCTGGTCACCGGCAATGACTCCAAGAGCTACAAGGAAGGCCGCCCCGGACTGGTGAAATATGACGGCAAGACCGGCCGCGTCAACGGCACCTATGACTTCGCGCCCGGCTCGGCCGACCCGCACGGGCTGGAGTTCCACAACGGCACGCTGTTCTCCTGCGACGCCGGCATCCATCCCGGCTGGCCCAATGGCGACAGTCCCCATGCGGGCTGGGTCTTCAACGTGCCCGAGGC
>CALDFO010000084.1 GCA_937942205.1 uncultured Alphaproteobacteria bacterium | reverse complement strand
GCCGCTCGCGCCTGATAGACTGGCTGACCGCGCCCTTCGACCAGATGATGCGCTGGAGCTACCGCTTCCAGCCGCCCAGCTTCGGCGAGCGCGCGGCCCTGGCCGAAACCGACAGCCGTGCCGGCGGTCTCATCTGGTACACCTTCCTGGCAGGGCTGGGCGCCTATGCCGCCTGGCACATCTACCTCTTCGCCGCCGCCAGCTTCACCTGGGGCGAACTGGCCCTGGCCATCGGGCTGGGCATTCTCACCCTGCTGCGGGTGGTGGTGCTGATCCTGCTGGCCAGCCTGATCTGGACGCCCATCGGCATCTATGTGGGCCTCAGGCCCCGGCTGACGCGCATCGTGCAGCCGGTGGCGCAGTTCTTCGCCGCCTTTCCCGCCAACATCCTGTTCCCGCTGGCGGTGTCGGTGATCGTGGCCTGGTCGTTGAATCCCGAAATCTGGCTGTCGCCGCTGATGATCCTGGGCACCCAGTGGTACATCCTGTTCAATGTGATCGGCGGGGCGCGCACCATCCCGCGCGACCTGATGGACGCGGGCGAGAATTTCAACGTGAAGGGCTGGCTGTGGTGGAAGCGCATCGCCCTGCCCGCGGTCTTTCCCCACTATCTGACCGGCGCCATCACCGCCTCGGGCGGCACCTGGAACGCCTCCATCGTGGCCGAGGTCGCCAGCTGGGGCGAGCATACCGAGCGCGCCCATGGCCTGGGGGCGTATATCACCGACGCCACCCTGGCGGGCGATTTCCACAGCGTGGTGCTGGGCATCGCAGTGATGTCTTTTTTCGTGGTGGTGGTGAACCGCCTCTTCTGGCAGCCGCTATACTGGTATGCCGAACGCAAATTCCGTCTGGGCTGAGCACATGACCAACCTTCTGGAAGTCCGCAATGTCAGGCGCACCTTTCCCCGCGGCGGCGGCGAGGAACTGCTGGTGCTGGACGATGTCAATCTGACCCTGACCGAGGGCGAGATCGTGGGCCTGCTGGGCCGCTCCGGTTCGGGCAAGTCCACCCTGTTGCGGCTGATCGCGGGCCTGGCGCGGCCGCAGGGCGGCAGCCTGACCTATATGGGCACGCCCATTGAAGGCCCGGCCCAGGGCGTGGCGATGGTGTTCCA
>CALDFO010000083.1 GCA_937942205.1 uncultured Alphaproteobacteria bacterium | reverse complement strand
CCGATGCTGCGGACCGCTGCCATATAGAGCAGGAAGGCGATCAGCGAGCCGAAGGTGATGATGAAAGCCAGCGCGCCATAGGTATAGCCGTCCCAGATGCCCGACACATCCCAGGGCCGGTGCACGAAGGACAGCGCCACGCCGCCGATCAACATGCCCCAGGCGGTGACATGCGCGGCGCTGTGCCGGTGCAACAGGCGCACCGGCTGCAACGAATTGAAGGCGGCGGCGACGGCGCTGGCCAGGCCCCAGAACAGCGCCCAGGCCGAAATGGTCAGGGCGTTGACATTGCCGTGAGTGACCAGGACGAAGGTGCCCACCAGCGCCAGAAGGATGGCCAGCTTTTCCCGGCCGCTGGGCCATTTGCGCGTCCGCATCGCCAGCCAGACCGCGATCATGGCGGGGGCGGTGAACTGCAGCACCGTGGCGGTGGCGGTATTGGATTCCCGGATGGCCGCGAAATAAGTGTACTGGACCGACAACATGCCCAGCACGCCGAAGATCAGAAGCTGGCCGGCGTCGCGGCGGTCCTTCCAGACCGCCATCACCCCGGCCCCGTCGCGCAGCGCCGACAGCGCCAGCAGGATCGCACCCGCGCCCAGCAGGCGCACGGTCACCAGCCACTGGATGTTGATGTCGCGCCGCTCGAACAGGAACTGGGCAAAGGTGCCGCCGATGCCGAACAGCATGGCGGCGGCGACCGCGATCAGCAGGCCGACAATGCCGCCCTTCTTCAAAATGCTCATGACAACGCGCCCGCAGGCGCGGCAAGGCCCCCCATGCCAGTCCCCAAATCACTTTGTCGTTGCGGGAACTATGCCCAGCCCGGCGGGACGTGACAATCGGGCGTCACATCCCGCCGGGCCGCGGACAGTTTGTCAGAGACTTCAGCCCGGCTTGCGGAAGCGCAGGGTCATGCGGTCGCTTTCGCCGATGGCGTCATACTTGGCGCGGTTGAAATTGGGATCGGCGGGCTGGCCCTGCTGGGCGCTGCGGCGCACCGGCGGCAGGGTCCAGACGCCGTAGGGATGGTCCTTGGTGTCCCTGGCGTTGGCGTTGGCCTCGGACTGGGCCTCCAGCTTGAAACCCGCCTTCTGCGCCAGCGCGATCACGGTCGCGGTGGCGACATAGCCGTCATCGGCATTGCCCTTCTGCGGCCGGGGATCGGCGCGATGTTCCTCCACCGCCAGGATGCCGCCCGGCTTCAGCGCGGCATGGAAGTCGGCCATCGCCTTTTCGGCCATGCCCGGCGTCCACAGCCAGTTATGGATATTGCGCGCCGTCAGCACCAGGTCGGCGCTGCCCGCCGGGACCAGTGCGCCGGAATCCTTGCTGAACACGGTGTATTTGATGTCGCCATAGACGGCCTTGTCCGCGAACTTGGCGGGCAGCGTCTGGTCGGGACGGCCAAAGGCGGCGATATAGCTGCCGCCGGTCTGCTTGGCATAGGGGGCCAGGATTTCGCTCCAGTACCCGCCGCCGGGGGAAATCTCCACCACGGTCAGGCCGGGCTTGAGGCCCCAGAACTGAAGGCTGTCGCCGGGATGGCGGGCGGCGTCGCGCGCCTTGTTCTCGGGCGCGCGCTGGGCCGAGGCCAGCACCGGAGCCAGCTTTTCGGGCATGGCGTAAAGCGGCGCCACACCCACTGTCAGGCTCATCAGCGCAACGGCAATACCGGCCCCGAACACGGTTCGCATGGTCATGAAATCCTCCCTGGTTGGTCCGCCCAACCCGGAAGGGATGGCGGTTATTGATATTGGCCCTTGAAACCGCCCGGCTCCATGAACGCGCCGAAATCCACGGCGCTGACCCGAACGGGCGCGGACGCCAATCCGGCGACGCCCCTGGGCCTGTCTTTTGGCGTTTCATATTGGCGATATTGCGGCATCTCATCCAGCCGCACGAAGCGGTAGCCTTCCTCGATCAGGGGCGGCACCACCTGGCGCACCAGTTCGGCCGAATTGACATGAATGGCGTGCATCAGCACCACCCCGCCGTCCTTGCGCCGGATCTCGCGGGTATAGCCCTTGGCGCAGGCCTTGGCGGTCCATTTCAGCCGCCAGCACTCCCAGTCGGCGGCGCTCATCACATAGCCGTCGCGCGACATGGCGATATCGCCGCCCACATCCCAGAAAATCGGGCCGACATAGCGGCGCAGGTCCGGATCGGCATTCAGGATCGGGGCATGGGCATATTTCCAGGCGCCATAGGGGGCGCGGAAATAGAATTTGTCGCCCGGCGCCATCAACGGCGCGATCTGGTCGTGCACATCGCGGATCTCGCGCAGCAGCAGTTGGGGATTTCTGTCATAACGGCTGGAGAGCAGCGAATGGGTGGCGCTGTGATTGGCCAGCAGGTGCCCTTCACGGGCGATGCGGGCCAGGATTTCGGGATGCTTGTGCGCCATGCGTCCGACCACGAAGAAGGTCGCCCGCACATTCAGCGCCCGCAGCGCATCCAGCACTTCGCCGGTACGGGCATTGGGGCCATCGTCAAAGGTCAGCGCGATGGTATGCTGCCCCTTGAGACCGGAATGAAAGATGGTCTTTTCCTGGAACAGAGCCAGTTGCACCGGCTTGGAACCGTCGGCGCGCGCGCCGCCGATCAGGGCGGCGGCCAGGATGCCGGAAACAAGCATCCCGGCGGCAAGAACAGACTTTCTCATGCAGACGGGCCCCGCGACGCAACGCCGAGTTTAGCGGCGCGGGCGCGCGGGGCAAGCTGCATGAACGGCCATTAACCATGCCGCGACCGGCGGGGCCGCCGTCAGATATCGGCGTAGCAGCTGGTTTCCTTTTCGGCACCCGGCGCGGTCAGCGCGCCATAGCGGGCCGGGCCCACAAGCTGGGCGTACTTCCAGATCGCGCCGGAACCATACTCGGTCTGACGCGCCTTCCAGTCCTTGGCGCGGGCGGCGAGTTCCTCCTCGCTGACCGCGACCGAAATTTCGCCGGTGGTGGCGTCCAGGGTGATGATATCGCCGTCGCGCACATGGGCGATGGGGCCGCCCACCGCCGCTTCCGGCCCGACATGGCCGATGCAGAAGCCGCGCGTGGCGCCGCTGAAACGCCCGTCGGTGATCAGGGCCACCTTGTCGCCCATCCCCTGCCCATAAAGCGCCGCCGTGGTGGACAGCATCTCGCGCATCCCCGGACCGCCCTTGGGGCCTTCATAACGGATGACCAGCACATCGCCTTCCTTGTACTGGCGCTTTTCCACGCAGTCGAAGCAGGCTTCCTCATTGTCGAACACCCGCGCCGGGCCGACGAAGCGCAGATTCTTCAGGCCCGCGATCTTCACGATGGCGCCGTCGGGGGCCAGATTGCCCTTCAGCGACACCACACCGCCGGTGGACGAAATCGGGTTGGAGGTGGGGCGGATCACGTCCTGATGGTCGCTGAATTTCACCTTGGCCAGGTTCTCGGCCACGGTGCGGCCGGTGACGGTCAGCGCATCGCCATGCAGGAAGCCGCCGTCCAGCAGCGCCTTCATCACCAGCGGAATTCCGCCCGCCTCGAACAGATCCTTGGCGACATATTTTCCGCCGGGCTTGAGATCGCCGATATAGGGCGTCTTGCGGAAGATTTCGCCGACATCGAACAGGTCGAATTTGATCCCGGCCTCGTGCGCCATGGCGGGCAGGTGCAGCGCCGCATTGGTCGAGCCGCCGGTGGCGGCGACGGTCATGGCGGCATTCTCGAACGCCCTGCGGGTGACGATGTCGCGCGGGCGGATATTCTTCGCCAGCAGGTCCATCACCTGCTCGCCCGCCGCGGAACAGAGCGCATCGCGGATTTCATAGGGCGCGGGCGCGCCGCAGCTATAGGGCAAGGCCAAGCCGATCGCCTCGCCCACCATCGCCATGGTGTTGGCGGTGTACTGGCCGCCGCAGGAACCGGCCGACGGACAGGCGACCCGCTCCAGCTCGTCCAGCGTCTCGTCGTCCATCTTGCCCACCGAGTGCAGGCCGACGGCTTCAAACAGGTCTTGCACCACAACATCCCTGCCGCGGAACTTGCCCGGCAGGATGGAGCCGCCATAGATGAAGATGGACGGCACATTCAGGCGGATCATCGCCATCATCATGCCCGGCAGCGACTTGTCGCAGCCCGCCATCGCCACCAGCGCGTCATAGGAATGGCCGCGCATGGTCAGTTCGACCGAATCCGCGATCACGTCGCGGCTGGCCAGCGAGGACTTCATGCCGGCATGGCCCATGGCGATGCCGTCGGTGACGGTGATGGTGCAGAATTCGCGCGGGGTGCCGTGGCTGGCGGCGACGCCCTTCTTGACCGCCTGGGCCTGGCGCATCAGCGAGATGTTGCAGGGCGCGGCCTCGTTCCAGGCGGTGGCGACACCCACCAGCGGCTGATGGATCTGCTGGGTGGTCAGGCCCATCGCATAGAGGTAGGACCGATGGGGCGCCCGTTCCGGCCCTTCCGTCACGTGACGGCTGGGAAGCCGGGATTTGTCGAATTTCTGGTCGCCCATCTGAACCTCTGTCTGGCTGCCCCTTCCTGGAATTCCAGCTGTGAAAACCTTGGGAAGGCAGGTGAAAACGGTCGGACTATTGCCCTGCCCCCCGGTGCGGGCAAGGCGCTTTTTGACATACCGGCTGCGGCACCGGCCCGCGCTGCTGCGGCAGCCCGGAAAGATACTATTTAGAACTATTATAATTTTTGCAGCGCCTGCGGACAAACAAAACCCCGGAGAACGATCTCCGGGGTTTTCCTTTCGCAAAACCGATCAACGATGGAAGCGGCCCACCGTGAAGCCCTTGTCCAGCACATGGCCGTCCATTGCCTTCAGCACCTCGTCGCGGGTGGCGTTCTCGTCAAGGTTCAGCTTGGCGTCCAGCGCCCAGATGCCGAAGACATAGTGATGATAGATCGGCGCGGGCGCGCCGGGGCCCTGATAGCCGTGGCTGTTGCGGTTGCGCGGCTGGATGGTGCCGTCGGCCAGGGTCGCCGTGGTGGGGACATTCTGCGGCAGCGCGGTCGCGGTGCCGGGAATATTGAAGGCCAGCCAATGCAGATTGTCGCCGGTGCCCTTGCCCACCATCACGTCCAGGTCATGCATGATCAGCACAAAGCTCTGGGTGCCGGCGGGCGTGCCGCTCCAGGTCAGCGCGGGCGACACCGCCTTGGGCGGCTGGCCCGGCGTGTTCACCTTGCCGGTGAACGGGTCGGGAATGATGCCGCCATCCGGGAAATCCGGGCTGGACAGGGTCATGCCGACAGCACGCATGGCAGGCGCCGCCGGGGCCTGGGCAAGAGCCGGGCCGATGGCCGCGATAGCCAGCGCGGCAGCGAACAGGGTCGAACGCATGAAATCCCTCCGTTTGGAAAAACGCGGCAAGAAGATGCGATTTCCGGCAGCCTGTCCAGCGTGCACAACGAAAAGCCCGCCGTGAACCCGGCGGGCTTTCACTTTCGATGGAATACCGCCCTAGCGGTAGTAATAGTGACGACGGCCGTCCCGATCCATGTAGTAGGTATCGCGGTCGCGGCGATATTCACGATGCTCCTGGCGGACCGCGCCGCGGCGGCAATCCTCGCGATTGTTGCTGCTGCCGATGGTGTGGCCGATCAGGCCGCCGGCCACGCCGCCCACCAGCGCGCCGCCGATGCTGTTGGACGCCAGGCCGCCGACCAGCGCGCCGGACCCCGCGCCCAGCGCGGTTTCGGTGGATGTATCGCCGTTGCAGGCGGCCGAAGCCGACAGGGTACCGGCGGCCAGAAGAATGGCGCAGGCGCCAGCGATCTTCGTAATCCGGGTCATGACGAACCTCCAGAACTTCGCTTGTCTCTGGATCGAAAACGCGCCCTGGCGGACGCGGTTCCCTAGCCGTTCAGCGCCGGATAGTCGGTATAGCCGTGCGCGCCGCCGGCATAGAAGGTCTGCGCGTCCCAGGCATTGAGCGGCGCGCCCTCCGCGAATCGCCGCACCAGGTCGGGATTGGCGATGAAATCCTTGCCGAAGGCCACGGCGTCAGCCCAGCCCGCGTCCAGCGCCTTCTGCGCGCTGGCCTGGGTGAACCCTTCATTGGCGATATAGGGACCGCCGAACGCCTCCTTCAATCGCGGCCCGATGCTTTCGGGATCGCGGATATCCTTGGGACGGCCCTGGCTGTCCACCGGCTTGGCGGCGGGATCGAAGACATATTCGCGCGCCGCGATCCAGCCCAGCTTCCGCCTGCCCAGCTCGCGGGCGACATAGGTGAAGGTGCCCAGCCGGTCGCTGTCGCCCATGTCATGGCTGTCCATGCGCGGCGACAGGTGCATACCAACGCGATCGGCGCCCCACACCTCGGCCACGGCATCGGTGACTTCCAGCATCAGACGCGCG
>CALDFO010000082.1 GCA_937942205.1 uncultured Alphaproteobacteria bacterium | reverse complement strand
CGCGGCTGCCCGGATCGCGGGCCACGGCGCGGATTTCGATCACGCCGTCATAGATTTCCGGCACCTCCTGGGCGAACAGGCGGACCATGAACTGGGGATGGCTGCGCGACAGGAAAATCTGCGGACCGCGGGCCTCGCGGCGCACATCATAGATATAGGCGCGGATGCGGTCGCCGGCGCGGAAGGATTCGCGCGGGATCATCTCGTCGCGGCGCACCACGCCTTCGGCCTTGCCCAGGTCCACCACCACCGAGCCGAACTCGCTGCGCTTGACCACGCCATGCACCACTTCGCCGATGCGGTCCTTGTATTCGTCATACTGGCGCTCGCGCTCGGCATCGCGCACCTTCTGCACGATCACCTGCTTGGCGTTCTGGGCGTTGATGCGGTTGAAATCCACCGGCGGCAGCGTCTCGGCGATGATGTCGCCGATCTGGGCGTCGGGATTGCGCTTGCGGGCGTCGGCCAGCGAAATCTCGGTCTTGTCGTTCTCGACCAGTTCCACGACATGCAGATAGCGCGAGACATGGGTTTCGCCGGTGCGCGGGTCGATATCCACCTTGATGTCGTTCTCGGCGCCGTAATGGGCCTTGGCGGCGCGCTGCATCGCCTCTTCCATGGCGGTGAGCACCACCTGCTTGTCGATGGACTTGTCGCGCGCGACGGCGTCGGCGATCTGCAACAGTTCAAGCCGGTTGGCGGAAATTGCGCTGGCCATGACTACTTCTCCTGGGTGGCAGACGATTTTCTCGTCTTCAAATCTTCGTTGATGAGTTTGTCGGTGAGAACGAGTTTCGCGTTGGCGACGTTGCGAAAGGCGAAGCGGATATCGGCGCTCGACAGGCTGGTGTCGCGGATCACCACATCCTGGCCGTCCAGGCCCAGAAGGGTGGCGCGGAAGCGCTTGCGCGGACCGGCGGGGGTTTCCACCGGGGCATGAAGCTCGATCCTGGCCTCGTGGCCGCTCCAGCGCGAGAAATCCATCGGCCGGGTCAACGGACGGTCGATGCCGGGCGAAGACACCTCGATCTCATACTCGCCTTCGATCGGGTCCTGCGCCTCGATGAAGTCCAGCAGCGCATGGGACAGCGCGGCGCAGTCGTCCACATCCATGCCGCCGTCGGGCCGCTCGGCCATCACCTGCAGGATGCGGTTGGCCCCGCCCATCATGCGCAGGCGCACCAGCTTGAAGCCCGCCTGTTCGATGACGGGTTCAAAGATCGGGTCGAGATTTGTCGCTGCCGAAATTGCCAATATCGTTCCTGTTTGGCCGATGGCCGGAATACAAAGCCTTTTGCCCGCGGCGGCCATTTCGACCGCCACACAACCATGTCTTGTTGTTCGGGATGGGGGGGTTCTACGCCCAGCGGAGGAAGATTTCAAGCACCGCCCCTCCACCCCCTTATTCTTCCAACCCCCTCCGGTTTCAGCTTTCGCTCGCCTCCCAAGGGGTCGCCTTCGCACGCTGAAACCACCTCCCCCTTGCCCGCGCTGCGCGCGGAAGGGGGAGGCTGGCCGGCACTGAAACCGGGGCCGGAGGAGGGTATTAAAGTTGGATTCCCGCTTTCGCGGGAATGACAAGACACAGGCCCTCCTCCCCCTTCGCGTGCGGTAGCACGCCTAAGGGGGAGGTGGTTTCAGCGTTCGAGGTGAGCGAAGCGAACCGAGAGTAAGCTGAAACCGGAGGGGGTCACTTTTTCTTGTAAATATCCATCGTGACGATGCCGCTGGCCACGGCTTCATCATGCTTTTTCTTTTTTTCGGCCTTTTGCGCCGCCTGCTCCACCTTTTCCTGGGCGGCCTGCTGGCGCTCCAGCTCGGCGAAGGGCGAGGGCAGGACCAGCACCAGGATCAGCACCAGGGTGCACAGCGCGGCAATCACGATGACCCCCAGATCGCCCGGATGGGTTCCGTAAATGACCCGGTCGTCGGTGTGGTCTTCTTCCTGCGGGGGCTTTTTCATGGGGCGGTTTTAGCCCGGCGACGGAAGCGGAGGAAAGTGGGCGGACCCTTGATCGCCTTGGTTTCATAGCGGGTGGGGGGCCAGTCGGCGGGGCGGCTTTTCCAGTCGTCCACCCCTTGGGCCAGCCATTCAAAGGCCGGATGGGCCATCAGCCGCTCCAGGGCATAGGGCAGATAGGACTTGTCGTCGGTGGCGAACCGCAGTTCCGCCCCCGGTTTGAGCACCCGCGCCAGCTCGTCCAGCGTCTCCATCTGAAGGAAACGCCGCTTGTGGTGGCGGGTCTTGGGCCAGGGATCGGGGAACAGCAGGAAAAAGCGCCCCAGGCTGGCGTCGGGCAGGGCCTCGATGATCTCCCGGCCGTCCCCCTCATAGAGGCGAACGCTGTTCAGCGGGTTTTCTTCCAACTTTGTCAGCAGCTTGGCCATGCCCATCTCATAGGGTTCGGCGCCGATCAGGCCGACATGGGGGTGGGCCTGGGCCTGCCAGACCAGATGCTCGCCCGCGCCAAAACCGATCTCCAGCCAGAGGTCAGTGACGCCCGGCGGGAATTGTACGCTGGGGTCGGTTCCGGGCACCCAGGCCAGGTCGTGCAACAGGGTCCGGCGCAGGCCCGCCTGCCGGTCCGACAGCCGGGGCCCCTTGCGGCGGCCATACAGTTTTCGCCGATTACGGTCGGGATGGGGGGAAGGCTCGGTCATGGGCGGCGCTTTAGCGGAGTTGGAAACGCCCGACAAATCCATTATATGTACAATATTCTGTACAAGAGACGGCTATGGATGTTCTGAACTTTTCCGAAACCCGCGCCCGGCTGAAAGCCGTGATGGACAAAGTGGTGCGGGATCGCGCCCCCGTGGTGGTATCGCGCAAGAATGGCGAGGCGGTAGTGCTGGTGTCGCTGGCCGATTGGAACGCCACCGAGGAAACGACCCATCTTCTGTCCCAGCGCGCCAACGCCGAGCGGCTGATCGCCTCCATGACGGAACTGAACGCCGGCGCAGGCAAAGAGCGCGGTCTGATCGATCCGTGAGGATCACCTTCTCGACCCAGGCCTGGGAGGACTATCTGCATTGGCAGAGCCAGCCCGAAACCCTGGCGCGCCTCAACAGCCTCATCCGGGAATGTGCCCGTACGCCCTTCACCGGCACCGGCAAACCCGAACCGTTACGAGGCGACCTGAAAGGCTGGTGGTCGCGGCGCATCACCCTGCAGGACCGGCTGGTCTATCGCGTGAGCGGCACCGCGCCCCATCAGGCGCTGGAGATCGCGCAATGCCGGTTTCACTATGACCGCTAGGCCAAAAGCATTTCGCCGCCCGGCGCGTGCAGGACGGCGAAACAAAGGCCGGTCGGGGTCATAACCCGCCTCCCCCTTATGCGCGAAGCGCATCCCAAGGGGGAGGTGGCTGAAAGGCGGGCTTGCCCGCTTTTCAGCCGGAGGGGGTCAACTTAGAAAGCCGCCTTAATCTTCTCCGCCAGATCGGTCTTCTCCCATGAGAAACCGCCTTCGGCATCCGGCTCGCGGCCGAAATGGCCGTAAGCGGCGGTGCGGGCGAAGATCGGCTTGTTGAGGTCCAGAAGCTCGCGGATGCCGCGCGGCTTCAGGTTCATCAACTGCGGCAGCAGCACTTCCAGCTTGGCCTCATCCACCTTGCCGGTGCCGTGGGTGTCCACATAGACGCTCAGCGGCTCGGCCACGCCGATGGCATAGGCGAGCTGGATGGTGCAGCGGTCGGCCAGGCCCGAGGCCACGACATTCTTGGCCAGATAGCGTGCGGCATAGGCGGCCGACCGGTCCACCTTGGTGGAGTCCTTGCCCGAGAACGCGCCGCCGCCATGCGGGGCCGCGCCGCCATACGTATCGACGATGATCTTGCGGCCGGTCAGGCCGCAATCGCCGTCGGGACCGCCGATCACGAAGGAGCCGGTGGGATTGATGTGCCAGACGGTCTTTTCATTCACCCATTCGCCGGGGAGCGCTTCGCGAATGTAAGGCTCGACGATCTTGCGGATATCGGCGCTGGTCTGGGATTCATGGGCGTGCTGGGTGGACAGCACGATCTGGGTGACTTCCACCGGCTTGCCGCCCGCATAGCGCAGGGTGACCTGGCTCTTGGCGTCGGGCAGCAGGGTCGGCTCCTTGCCCGAATGGCGGGCGTCGGCCAGCAGCTTGAGGATCTTGTGGCTGTAGAACAGCGGCGCCGGCATCAGGGCCGGGGTTTCGCGGCAGGCATAGCCGAACATGATGCCCTGGTCGCCCGCGCCCTCGTCCTTGTTGCCGGCGGCGTCCACGCCCTGGGCGATATGCGCCGACTGGGCATGGAGCAGGACCTCGACCTGGGCGTTCTTCCAGTGGAAGCCCTCCTGCTCATAACCGATATCCTTGATCGCCTGACGGGCGATGGCCTCCACCTCGGCGGCGCCCACGCTCTTGGGGCCGCGGGTTTCGCCCGCGATCACCACCCGGTTGGTGGTGCACAAGGTTTCGCAGGCGGCACGGATGTCCCAGGGGCTCATGCCCTCCTTGGGGCCTTCGCGGAAGAACAGGTCCACCACCTCGTCGGAGATGCGGTCGGACACCTTGTCCGGATGGCCCTCGGAGACGCTCTCGGAGGTGAAGAGATAGTCGGAACGCGCCATGCTGCTGGTCCTTAACAATTCGGGTCGGCCTTCTTTACAGGGTTTGGCCGGGGGGTCAACCAGCATATGTCAAATATGACATATGCTCTGGGCGCGCGGGGGATTCCCCACCCCGGAACACGTGTTATATAGCCTTAAAGTTACCCCCTCCGCCCTTCGCACCTGATCGGTGCTACGGGCACCTCCCCCTCCCGTGCGCTTCGCGCATGATGGGGAGGCGGGCCTGAGCAGGTTGAGAGATATTTTCATGCGAACCGCCACCGTCGAACGCAAAACCCGCGAGACCGAGATTGCCGTCTCCCTCGACCTGGACGGCAGCGGCGAAGCCGATATCGACACCGGCATCGGCTTTCTGGACCACATGCTGGAAAGTTTCGCCCGTCACTCGATGATCGACCTCAAGGTGCGCGCCCAGGGCGACCTGCATGTCGATTACCATCACACCACCGAGGACACCGCCATCGTCATCGGTCAGGCGGTCAAGCAGGCGCTGGGCGATTTTTCCGGCATCACCCGCTTCGGCAGCGCCCTGATCCCGATGGATGAGGCGCTGACCCGCGTGGCGCTGGACATCTCCAACCGGCCCTATCTGATCTGGAAGGTGACCATCCCCAAACCCAAGCTGGGCGAGATGGACACCGAACTGTTCAAGGAATGGTTCCAGGCCTTCGCCCAGAATGCGGGCGTGTGCCTGCATATCGAGAACCTGTATGCCGACAACAGCCACCACATCGTGGAAACCTGCTTCAAGGGGCTGGCGCGTGCTTTGCGGCAGGCGGTAACGCCCGATGAGCGGCTGGATGGCGCGTCGCCTTCTTCCAAGGGAAGTTTATAAGGCGCCTGCCGCAAAGCTTTATGTCTGGCTCGCATCCGCTCGCGGGGCGCCAGGCCGTAACGCCCGATGAGCGGCTGGATGGCGCGAGCCCCTCGAGCAAGGGTTCGCTCTAAGCCTGCTCTCCATGGGCGGGCTTGACCCGCCCATCCAGGGCCGCCACGCTTGCCGCGTGCCCTCCGGCTTTGTCTACATGTTGGCAAGCAGCCGCAACGGAACGCTGTATATCGGCGTGACATCCGACCTGTTGACCAGGATGGAACAGCATCGGCGCGGGGAAGGGTCGCTGTTCGTCAAACGTTACGGCGTGACCCACCTCGTCTGGTTCGAGGAATATCCACTTTATGCGGACGCGATCCGGCGGGAAGCCGCGATGAAACGATGGAAGCGGCAGTGGAAACTGGCGTTGATCGAGACGCATAATCCGCAATGGACGGATTTGCTGGAAACATGGAATCAGTGACTCTGGATGGGCGGGTCTTTACCCCTGGCCGCTACGCGGCCGGGGGCCCGCCCATGGTGAGGGAGAAAAATGATCTCAACCTCCACCGCGCTGGATGTGGCGCGCGGGGTCAGCCGCCTTTTGCTGGCGGACGGCTATTCGCCCATTCTGGAGTTCACCCTGCCCAACGGGCGGCGGCTGGATGTGGCCGCCATCGGGCCGGGCGGTGAAATCCTGGGGGTGGAGATCAAGGTGGCGCTGGCCGACCTGCGCGGCGACAGCAAATGGCCCGACTATCTGGAGTATTGCGACCTGTTCTATTTCGCCATTCCGCCGGATTTTCCGCCCGAGCATGTGGCGCATCAGACCGGGCTGATCGTGGCCGACCGCTATGGCGGCGCCATCATCAAGCAGGCCGAGGCCCAGACGCTGCACACGTCGCGGCGCAAGGCGGTCACGATCGGCTTCGCCCGCTGCGCGGCGGAGCGGCTGTCGCGCAACCTCGACGCCATCGCGCTGGCGCAGAGGCCGGGGCTGGTGATTCCCGGGAGCGACGACCAGCCGAGCGCAGCGAAGGCGTCGGGCGCGCGACCCATGAAAAATGCCGATTAAGCACGCCGATGGCTGGAAGATCGCGCTGGCCGTGCCGGGCGCGGTGGAGACGCTGTGGTTCCACAAGCCCGCCGTGTTCCTGCATGACCGTTTCCTGACCAAGGTGCATGACAAGGAAGAGGCGATGGTGCTGCAGGTCGGCTCCATCGAGATGCGGGACATGATGCTGGAGGCCGAGCCGGGCCTGTTTTACGTCACCGACCATTATCGCAAGTTCCCTTTCCTGCTGGCGCGGCTGTCGGCGCTGACGCCGAAGATGCTGAAGGACATCCTGACGGGCCGCGCGCGGCAACTGGCCGAAATGAAGCCGGTCAAGCGCCCGGTGAAAAAGAAGGCTTTAGCCAAGAAACCGGCAAAGAAATCGGCCAGATCAAAGTAGCGCACCATGGGCGGCCTCCGAGCCGCCCATCATGCGGCAATAAGCTGGATGGCCGGGTCAAGCCCGGCCATGGAGCGACCGCCCAGCGGAGCGAAGCGACAGCGTTAGGCGGCGCGACCAGAAATCAACGCGGGCTGCGCTTGGCCAGAATCCGCTGCAGCGTGCGGCGATGCATGTTCAGCCGCCGCGCGGTTTCCGAAACATTGTGGCCGCACAGTTCATAGACGCGCTGGATATGTTCCCAGCGCACCCGGTCGGCCGACATGGGATTTTCCGGCGGCTTGGGCTTGGAGCCCGGCGTGGCCAGCAGCGCCGCCAGGATGTCGTCGGCATCGGCGGGCTTGGGCAGATAATCGATCGCGCCGTATTTCACCGCGGCGACGGCGGTGGCGATATTGCCGAAGCCGGTCAGCACCACCACGCGGCTGTCGGGACGGGTGACATGCAGCGTCTCCACCACATCCAGCCCATTGCCGTCTTCCAGCTTGAGGTCCACCACGGCATAGGCGGGCGGGACATCCTTGGCGCGGGCCTTGCCTTCGGCCACCGATTCCGCCTGGGTCACCGCGAAGCCGCGGCTTTCGAGCGCGCGGGCGAGACGCTCCCGCAAGGGGCGGTCGTCCTCGACCAGGAGCAGGGTTTTTTCTTCGCTCATGCAATCGGGGCTTTAGTACCCTTTTGACAATGGGTCAAACCTTTCGGCCATGCCGGATCGGCGTGTCAGGACTGGTTGGGCGGGCTGGGGCCGTCAATCACCCCGCGCGCCCAGCGGATCGACACCTGCGCCCCGCCGCCGGGCGGGTTGGAGGCTTTCACCACCCCGCCGGTCTGTTCCAGCAGCACCTTGGCGATGAAAAAGCCCAATCCCATGCCTTCATGCTCGTCCAGCGACCCCACCGGACCCATCTCGCCATCGTCCAGCGCATGATGGCCGGGGCGGGAGGTGATGTAGGGCTCGCCCAGGGCCTGGAAGATTTCCGGCGCAAAGCCCGGACCGTCATCATGGACTTCGATATGCAGATATTGCCCGTCCCAGCCCGCCCGCACCGCCACCCGCGCGGCGGCGAAATCGGCGGCGTTTTCCAGGATATTCCCCAGCCCATGCAACAGTTCGGGTGCGCGCCAGACCTGCGGCTCCGCCGATCCGTCCGGCGGCGGCGTGACGGTGATGCGGATTTCCACATCCTCGCCCCGGTGCGGCATGGCGATATCGTCCAGCAGCGCCCCCAGCGGCAGGCGCGCCGTGGCGCCCAGCAGGGCTTCCCCCGGATTGGCGAGGCGGGCGATGATGGCGCGGCAGCGGTCGGCCTGCTGACGCAACAGGCGCACATCCTCCATCTCCGGTGAATTTTCCGGCAGCGCGCGTTCCAGCTCGCGCGCCACCACCGCGATGGTGCCCAATGGCGTGCCCAGTTCGTGCGCCGCCGCCGTGGCCAGCGCCCCCAGCGCCGCCAGGCGATGCTCGCTCGACAAGGCCAGCTGGGTGGCGGCCAGGCCCGCCGACATGCGCGCCGCCTCGCTGGCGATGCGCCAGGCATAGACGCTGGTAAAGCCGATGCCGATCACCAGCGCCGTCCAGATGCCCGCCTGGTAGAGCTGCGGCAGCATCAGCGCGTCTCCCTCCGGCCAGGGCAGCGGGCGATGCACGATCCCGATCACCGACACCGAGGCGAAGGCGATGAAGGCCTCACGCTCGCCTTGGTCCATGAACAAGTCGTCG
>CALDFO010000081.1 GCA_937942205.1 uncultured Alphaproteobacteria bacterium | reverse complement strand
TGACGCCGGTGATCAAATCGTTCGGCACCGACATGGGCTTCGAGGCCGCCAATCTGGGGATGCAGTGCTATGGCGGCCACGGCTATATCCGCGACAATGGCGTGGAGCAGTTCGTGCGCGACGCCCGCATCAACCAGGTCTATGAAGGCGCCAACGGCGTGCAGGCCATGGACCTGGTGGGCCGCAAGCTGGGCCGCAAGGGCGGCGCCGCGCCGATGGCGCTGTTCGGCCTGCTGACCGGCTGGATCGCGGAGCAGGAACAGGACGCCGCGATGGCGCCCTTTGCCGCCGGGGTCAAGCGCGGCACCGAGGCGCTGCAGGCCGCGACCCTGTGGCTGGCCGCCAACGGCATGAAGAACCCCAACGATGCGGGCGCCGCCGCCGCCGATTACCTGCGCCTGATGGGCATCACCGTGGTGGCGCTGATGTGGGGCCGCATGGCCAAGGCGTCGCTGGGCAAAGATGACACTCTCCACAAGGACAAGCTGATGTGCGCCCGCTACTGGATGGAGCGCATGGTGCCGGAATGCCCCATGCTGCTGGAACGCATCCAGGCGGGCAGCGCCGTGATCATGGAATTGGAATGACCACCCCTTCGCCGTGGGGGACGCGGCCGCCCGGCCCGCGGTCGCACCTGAGGCGCTATCTGGGTGTGTATCTGTGGCTGGGCGTGATGGCAGGCACCGTCCTGCTGATCTGGTTCCTCAGCCGCCATTTCCCGCGCGACAGTGTGCTGGGCGATCCCTATTTCCTGCAAGGGCTGGCCATCCTGGCGCTGGTGTCCAGCACCCTGGTCCTGGGACGGCGGGTCAGCCTGCGCGAAACCCTGCGCAACATGGTCCTGTGGCTGGGCGTGGCGCTGCTGCTGGTGCTGGGCTTTTCCTTCCAGCCCGAGTTGAAAAACGTGTGGCATCGGGTGCGGGCCGAACTGCTGCCGGGCCAGCCCGTGCAGGCCGCGCATGGCGAGATGACGGTCAATGCCGATGAAAGCGGCAGCTTCCATGTCTACGGCAAGATCAACGGTATGCCGGTGCGCTTCCTGGTGGATACCGGGGCCAGCGAGATCGTTCTCAGCCCCGCCGACGCGGCGCGGCTGGGCCTGAACCCCGACAATCTGGTGTTCGAACATCCGTTCGAATCCGCCAACGGCGTCGGCTATGGCGCCAAGGCGGTTCTGGCGGAACTGACGGTGGGCGATATCCGGCTGACCGATGTGCCGGTGTCGGTCAACAAGGCGCGGATGCGCGCCTCGCTGCTGGGCATGACATTCCTGCGGCGCCTGAAATCTTTCGAGTTTCAGGACCGCAGGCTGATCATGCGCTGGTGACGGCGCTTACGGGTTGGTGCCGGTCGAAGGGGTCGCGCTATTGCCGTTGCCCTGGGTGGTCGAGGCAAGGGCGGCGATGCCGCCGGCCACGGCCAGGATACCCACCCACATGATCACGCCGCCGGTCTCGATGGCGGCCTGCTGCACACCCGCGGGCTTGCCGGGGGCCAGGGGGGCTTCAGCGGCGATAGCCTGGGAAGAAACGGTCAGCGCCAGAATGGCGGCCGTGATGGCACGCATGGGAACTCTCCACTCAATCACGGCGGGAGTGTGGGGCACAGCCTCTTAAGAAAGCCTTATGCCGTGTGTTTTGCGATCCAGGCGTCCAGCCGGGCGCGGATTTGGGCGCTTTCGCCCGACAGATGCAGAATCTTGGTGCGGCCGGTTTCGCCGGAGCGGATTTCGATAGCAGCCTTTTTCAGCCTTAACGATTTCGCCAGAAAGGCGGCCAGCGCGGCATTGGCCTCGCCTTCCACCGGCGGCGCGGTGAGCCGGATTTTGAGCAGCGGCCTGCCGTCGGCATCCGCCGTCACCCCATCCAGGCCGTCGCGCGCCGCGCGCGGCGTCAGCCGCACCGCCAGCCGCACGCCGCCCGGCACGATCTGATAGGGGATCATGCCGCCTGCGCCAGCTTGGCGAGATGGGTCAGCACCGCCTTGGCGCCCGCCAGCCGGTCATTGGGGGTGGGCCAGTCGCGCGTCACCACGATCTTCTGGTCGGGCCGCACCTTCATGGTGCCGCTGTGCTTGGCGATCAACTGCACCAGCGCCAGCGGATTGGCGAAGGCATTGCCCCGGAAGGCGATGGTGCCGCCCTTGGGCCCGGCGTCGATCTTCTCCACCCCCGCCTGCTTGGCGAGCTGCTTGATGGTGACGATCTCGAACAGATGCGTGACTTCCTCCGGCAGCGGCCCGAAACGGTCGATCAGCTCGGCGGCGAAACGGTCGATATCCTCGCGCGTCTCGATCGAGGCCAGGCGGCGATAGAGCGACATGCGGACATTGAGGTCGGCGACATAATTCTCCGGGATCAGCACCGAGGCGCCCAGATTGATGGTGGGCGACCACTGGTCGGTGACATCGGCCTCGCCGCCCTCCTTCAGGCCGCTGACCGCTTCCTCCAGCATCTCCTGATAGAGCTCGATGCCCACCTCGCGGACATGGCCGGACTGTTCCTCGCCCAACAGGTTGCCCGCGCCGCGGATATCCATGTCGTGGCTGGCGATGCTGAAACCCGCGCCCAACTGGTCCAGCGACTGCAACACTTCCAGGCGGCGGGTGGCGTTGTCGGTCAGCTTCTTCTCGGCGGGCGTGGTCAGATAGGCATAGGCGCGCTGCTTCGAGCGCCCGATGCGGCCGCGCAACTGGTAAAGCTGCGACAGGCCGAACTTGTCGGCCTTGTTGACGATCAGGGTGTTGGCGGTGGGAATGTCCAGGCCGGATTCCACGATGTTGGTGGAGACCAGCACATCCACCTTGCGCTCATAGAAGGCGGTCATCACCTCCTCCAGCACCTTGGGCGACATCTGGCCGTGGGCCAGAGCCGGTTTCACTTCCGGCACCACCTCTTTGAGGAAAGTCATGGCATCGGCCAGGTCGGAGATGCGCGGCGCGACGAAGAAGCTCTGGCCGCCGCGATAATACTCTCTAAGCAGGGCTTCCCTTATGACCAACGGGTCAAAAGGCGTGACGAAGGTGCGCACCGCCAGCCGGTCGATCGGCGGGGTGGTGATCAGCGACAGGTCGCGCACGCCCGACAGCGCCAGTTGCAGGGTGCGCGGAATGGGCGTGGCGGTCAGGGTCAGCACATGCACATCGGCCTTGAGATTTTTCAGCCGTTCCTTGTGCACCACGCCGAAATGCTGTTCCTCGTCCACGATCACCAGGCCCAGCCGCTTGAAGGCGATGCTTTCGGCCAAGAGGGCATGGGTGCCCACCACGATGTCCACCGTGCCTTCGGCCAGGGCGGACTTGGTTTCCTTGGCCTCCTTGGGGTCCACGAAGCGCGACAGCTGCCGCACCGTCAGGGGAAAGCCGGCAAAGCGTTCGGCGAAGCCGCGATAATGCTGGCGCGCCAGCAGCGTGGTGGGCACCAGCACCGCCACCTGTTCGCCCGCCATCACGGCCACGAAGGCGGCGCGCATCGCCACCTCGGTCTTGCCGAAGCCGACATCGCCGCAGACCAGCCGGTCCATCGGGCGGCCCGCCGCCAGATCGGCCACCACCTCGCCAATGGCTTTTTCCTGATCGTCCGTCTCCTGATAGGGGAAGCGGGCGGCGAATTCGTCATACAGGCCGGTAGGCGGCTCCACCGGCGGCAGCGACTTCAACTGGCGGGCGGCGGCGATCTTGATCAGCTCGGCGGCGATGGCGCGCACCCGCTCCTTCATCTCGGCCTTGCGCTTCTGCCAGCCCGCGCCGCCCAGCCGGTCGAGCGGAACGCCCTCGTCCGCGCCATAGCGCGTCAGGAGTTCGATATTCTCCACCGGCAGGAACAGTTTGCCGCCGTCATATTGCAGTTCCAGGCAGTCATGCGGCGCGCCCAGCGCGTCGATCGCCTTCAAGCCCAGATAGCGGCTCACGCCATGCTCGATATGGGTGACCAGATCGCCCGGCGTGAGGGCCGAGGCTTCGGCGATGAAATTCTGCGCCCGGCGGGTGCGGCTCTGGGCCCGCACCATGCGGTCGCCCAGCACATCCTGCTCGGACAGGATGGCGAAATCCGGCGCCTCGAAGCCGCGCTCCAACCCCAGGCAGGCGATGCCGAAGGCGGAACGATCCAGTTTCAGCAGTTCCGGCCAGTCCGCCACCTTGCGGATCGGGGTGACGCCGTGATCGGACAGCACCCCGCCCATGCGCTCGGCGCTGCCCTCGGTCCAGCTGGCCACCAGCACCCGCTTGCCGGATGCCTGCAAGGCTTTCAGGTGATCGGCGGCGGCCTGGAAGACGTTGCGGTCACCGCCGCCGGAGCCGCCCGTGGCTTTGGCCTGACGTTCGGGCGCGAAGTCGCGGCCCTGCCGCCCGCCCGCATCCAGGCTGACGGTGGATTCCGGCGCCTGGAAAGGCGACAGGTCGCGCACCAGATGCCTGGCCAGCGCCGCCTTCCAGTCGGCATCGGTCAGGTAGAGCGCATCCGGCTTCAGCGGCTTGTAAGGGGGAGCCTTGATGGTCTTGCCGTCATCCTTCTGATGCCGGAACTGTTCGCGCGTCTCGTAATAGTCCCGCACCAGTTCCAGCCGCGCGGTCTTGGATTCCGCGGACTGGTGCGCCAGGAACACCAGACAGCGCGGCAGATAATCGAACAGCGTGTCCAGCCGGTCATAGAACAGCGGCAGCCAGTGCTCCATGCCCTGCGCCTTGCGGCCGGCGCTGACGCTTTCATACAGCGGATCGTCGCCCGCCGCGCCGAAGGCGGCGACATAGCCGGTGCGGAAACGGCTGATCGCCTCGGCGTTCAGCGGCGTCTCGCTGGCGGGCAGCAGCGCAACCTCCGCCACCGCCTCCTTGCCGGACAATTGGGTGTCGGCGTCGAAGCGGCGGATCGCGTCCAGGGTCGAGCCGAAAAAATCCAGCCGCAGCGGCTGTTCACTACCGGGCGGCCACAGATCCACAATACCGCCGCGCAGGGCGAAATCGCCCGGCTCGCGCACCGTGCCGGCGCGGACATAGCCATTGCCCGCCAGGAAGGCGACCAGCGCCTCGCGGTCCACCTCCGCGCCGTTCTTCGCCGCGAAGCTGGCGCGGGCGATGGCGTCCTTGGGCGGCACCCGCTGCAGGACGGCATTGACGGTGGTGACGATGACGGCGTTTTGGCCCGGATCGCGGGCCAGCGCCGCCAGGGTGGCCAGGCGGCGGCTTTCGATATCCGGCTTGGGCGAGACGCGGTCATAGGGCAGGCAATCCCAGGCCGGGAAGGACAGCACCGTCAGGTCCGGCGCGAAGAAGCCCAGCGCCCGTTCCACCGCATCGGCCTCGCTGTCATCCAGCGCCACGAACAGCACCGGACCTTTCTCGCCCGCGCGTGCCCGCCGCCGCGCCGCTTCCGCCGCCAGCCAGGCGTCATGGCCCTGCGGCGCGCCCGAGACGGTGAAACGGCCCTGCTGCCGGGCGATGTAGTCCAGACGATCCATTCAGGTGGCCACTTACGACGCCCAGCGCGGATTCTTCTGCGCGCACACCGCTTTCAGGCCCGCGAACACCGGATTGTCATACGTGTCCGGCACAGGTTCGGCCCCGCGCAGCCAGGCATAGACCTCCTGGTCCGGGGCGGCGAGCAGGGCCTCGAACTGGTCCAGCCCCACCGCGTCCAGCCGCCCCAGATGGGCTTCCGCATACTGGCCGAAGATCAGGTCCACTTCCTTGAAGCCGCGCCGCTGGGCGCGAAACAAAAGCCGTTTCCGGCGGTTCTCCGAAGAGCCACCCTGTCCAAGGTCTGTCATGGGGCGGATATAGCCAGTGGGCGCGGCCAGAACAACCTGGAACAGGCTTTCTCCCCCCGCTGCGCAAAGCGCATGGCGGGGGAGATGTCTGCCTGCGGGCCTGCCCGCATAGGCAGACAGAGGGGGGAATTTAAAATAGCATTGCGTAGCAATGCGCCCTGCCGTCCTTTTCCCCCTGTTCGCCGACATCCGCACCCTGTCCGGGGTGGGGCCGAAGCTGGAAAAGCTGATCGCCAAGGTGGCCGGGCCCAAGCTGGCCGACCTGGTGTTCGACCTGCCGGTGGGGGTGGTGGACCGCAGCTATCGCCCCCGGCTGGCGGAGGCCGAGCCGGGCCGCATCGCCACCGTGGAAGTGACCGTGCTGGACCATCTGCCGCCCCGCGTCAAAAGCCAACCCTGGCGCGTGCGGGTGTCCGACGACAGCGCGGTGATGGAACTCATATATTTCCGCGCTACCGCCGACTGGATGGAGACGCTGCTGCCGGTGGGCGCGCGGCGCGTGCTGTCGGGCCGGATCGAGAAATTCAAGGACCGGCTGCAGATGGCCCATCCCGACCATGTGGTCGCCCCGGAGGATGCCGCGTCCCTGCCGCTGCACGAGCCGGTCTATGGCCTGACCGAGGGGCTGACCGCCCGGCCGATGGTCAAGGCGGTGCGCGGCGCGCTGGGCAGGGTGCCACCGCTGCCGGAATGGCAGGATGCCGCCTTTGCCAAACAGCGGCGTTGGGACACGTTCAATGACGCGCTGACGACGGCCCACAATCCCGAACATGACGGCGACCTGTCGGCCGAAACTCCGGCGCGGCAGCGGCTGGCCTATGACGAACTGCTGGCCAACCAGCTGGCCCTGCTGCTGATCCGCGCCAACCTGCGCGCCAACAAGGGCCGCGCCGTATCGGGCACCGGCGCGCGGAAAGCCCAGGTGATCGCCGCTCTGCCCTTTGCCCTGACCGATCCCCAACTGGCCGTGTTGGCCGAGATCGAGGCCGACATGGCGTCCGAAAAACGGATGCTGCGCCTGCTCCAGGGCGATGTCGGCAGCGGCAAGACCATCGTGGCGCTGCTGGCGATGCTGACAGCGGTGGAAGCGGGGATGCAGGCGGCCCTGATGGCCCCGACCGAACTTCTGGTGCGCCAGCATCTCGCCTCGCTGGAACCCTATGCCAAAGCGGCGGGCGTGCGGCTGGCCTGCCTGACCGGGCGGGAAAAAGGCGCGGGCCGCGCCGAAACCCTGGCGCGGCTGGCGGTGGGCGAGATCGACATCCTGATCGGCACCCATGCCCTGTTCTCGGAGGATGTCGCCTTCCGCGATCTGGGCCTGGCGGTGGTGGACGAAC
>CALDFO010000080.1 GCA_937942205.1 uncultured Alphaproteobacteria bacterium | reverse complement strand
CTCGCACGCTGAAACCACCTCCCCCTCCTATGCGCTCACGCGCATGAGGGGGAGGAAAACTACCCCCCTCCGGTTTCAGCTTCCGCTCGGTCGCTTCGCTCACCTCGCACGCTGAAACCACCTCCCCCTCCTATGCGCTCACGCGCATGAGGGGGAGGCGGGCCTGTGCCGAGAGCAATAAAAAAGCGCCGCGGTTGCCCGCGGCGCTTTTTCCAATCCACCCCATACCCCCCCCTTCGCGTGCGACAGCACGCATGAAGGGGGAGGTGGCTTCAACGTGCGACGGCGACCTTTGGGGAGCCGAGCGTAAGTTGAAGCCGGAGGGGGTTATTTCTTGTCAGCATAAGGACCGGCGTCCGGCTTGCCCTGCGTGTTCCACAGCGGACCCAGTTCGGCCTTCACGCCATTGGCGATGGCCAGCGTCTCGCTGCCTGCCTGGAAGCAGGTGAAGTCGGGACGGTCGCGCCAGGACAGCGGGCCGCACAGGCGCACCCCCGCCTTGATCGCGGCGTCATGCACGATGTTGATGTTGCGCTCATAGTCCGGATCGCCCTGGCGATAGCCGGTATGGTTGGACAGATCGCCCGACGCGGCGAAGATCGCGGTCACGCCCGGAATCTTGGCGATGCGGTCGGCGTCCTTCAGGCCATCCAGCGTCTCGATCATCAGGATCAGCACCAGATTGTCGTTGATGGTCTGGCGATAGCCGCCCGGCACGCCGCCCCAGAAGTTGGCGCCGAAGGCCTGGCCGCCGCCATTGGAGCGCTTGCCCAGCGGCGGGAAATAGGCCCAATCGCGCGCCTTCACCGCTTCCTCGTAGGAGCGGACGGTGGGAACGACCAGAACCAGCGCGCCGGCATCGAGGGCGTGCTGGATTTCGCGCTCGTCGGTATAGGCGACGCGCACGCCGGGCACCGCCTTGGCGTGCGGGCAGGTCGCCCACATCTTGGCGGTATCGTTCCAGTCGCGGGCGCTGTGCTGATGCTCGACCCAGATGAAGTCGTAACCGGCATTGGCCATGGCGCAGTAGGTGGACGGATCGGAGGAGGCGAACAGCGTGCCGCCCGTGACCTTCTCGCCCTTCATCATCTTGAGCTTGACCGGATTCCAGATCTTGACGCCGCCGGGAACGTCAAAGGCGGTGCCGTATTTCCACTTGCTCATGTCATAGGCGCCGGTATTCACCGCGCCGGGATAGGATTTTGTGGCAGCCTTGCTGTCCACGCCCGCGGGCGCGGCCAGCGGGAACTGCATCTTGCCCGCGGCGGCGTTGTTGGCGTAAGGGTCGGCGCTCTGCGACACTGCGGCGAAGGTGCCCGCCGCCAGGGCGGCAACCAGCGCCGCCGAAAATACGATACGTTTCATTCCCGGAAATCCTCCAAAGGCCCGACTCGGCAAACGGCCGGTCACAAGCGGGGCGCAGCTAATCAGGCCGATCCGGCCCGGTCAAACACGGCCGCGATGTGCAGGTGCGAAGATGCAGCGTCAGGATGGCGCAGCCGCAAACCTGTCGCTAAGTTTGCCGGCAACATGGGGGGATCACCGGATGCCGCGCTTTTCTTCGACCCTGGTTTCGGCCTGCGTTTGGGCCCTGGGCCTGCTGCTGCTCACCAGCCTGGGCGCCCAGGCCGCCATCAACCGGATTGCCTGGGGCGGCAAGGGCGGCAAGGGCGTGGACCTGTACGTCCTGACCAATGCCGGCGGCATGGAAGTGCGGATCAGCAATTATGGCGGGATCATTACATCGATCCGGGTGCCCGACCGCGACGGCAAGATGACCAACGTCACCCAGGGCTTCGACAACCTGGCCGCCTATGTGTCGCCCGGCTACAAGGGCCGCTACGGCGCCATCATCGGGCGGTTCGCCAACCGCATCAAGGACAACCGTTTCCAGTTGGGGGGCATCACCTACCGGATCGGGCGCGGCGAGGGCTATACCGCCGCCGCCGACAGCAGCCATGTGCCCTATGACGAACGGGTCTGGACGGCCGAAGCCAGGGATGGGGCCGAGCCCAGCCTGATCCTCAAGCTGGACGATCGCAACGGCACCATGGGCTTTCCCGGCACGGTGAAGGTCACGGCCACCTATACCTTGACCAGCCAGAATGTCCTGCGCCTGTCCTTCCGCGCCGTCACCGACAAACAGACCCCGATCAGCTTGACCAACCATGCCTATTTCAACCTGGCGGGCGATGATTCCGGCCCGGTGCTGGATCAGCTTCTGACGGTAAACGCCGACGCCATCACGCCCGGCGACGCCAGCAACACCCCCACCGGCGAGATCCGCAAGGTCGAAGGCACCGCCTTCGATTTCCGCCAGCCCACGCCCATCGGCAAGAACATCCATGCCTCCGATCCGCTGATCCAGCGGGCGGGCGGCTTCGACCAGAATTACGCCCTGAACGGGCCGGCGGGCACGCTGCGGCTGGCGGCGCGGCTGGAAGACCCCAAGTCGGGACGGGTGATGGAGGAATGGACCACCTTGCCGGGCCTGCAGGTCTATACCGCCAACTATCCCCCGCCGCTGGTGGGCGAGGTCAAGGGCTACCGTCCGCACGGGGCGGTGGCGCTGGAAGCGCAGGGCTTTCCCAACGCGCCCAACATCCCCGATTTCCCCAGCACGATGCTGATGCCCAACCAGACCTGGCTGCACACGATCGAGTTTCGTTTTTCGGTGAAATGATCAGCGCGCGCCGAAGATGGCGCTGCACTGGGCATAGCTGCGCTGAATCATGCGCTGCTGCGTCGCCGTGTCGAAGCCGTTGCCCGCGGCATCCTGCGCCGCCACCGACTGGCAGAAGGGATTGAGGACGGGCTGCTGGGCGGCCAGCGGCGCGGGCGCGGCTTGGACCTGTGTGGCGGACATCTGTGTGGCGGGGGGCGGCGCCGCGGCCTCCGCCATATCGGGCGCATCGCTGCGCTGAAAGCTGGTCCAGCGTTCCAGATCGCTGCATCCCGCCAGCAGGAGCGCGCACAAAAGAAGAGAAAGCGTTTTCATGGTCCGGACCTTAGAGCGGTTCCGGGAAAAGCGTGTAACGTTTTTCCGTCCGGAAGCGCGACAAAACAATAAACTAGAGCTTTTCCGCGATTCATGGAAACACGGGGAAACGCGGGAAAGCTCTAGTGGGCGCATCCCGGTTTGGATGGATGCTCCGGCGGGTCAGTGGACCGGCTGGCTGGACAGCACTTCCTTGACCTTGGCCGCCAGTTGCTTGAGGCCGAAGGGCTTGGGCAGGAAGTGGATATCCTTGCTGGACTGGTCGTTGCGGCGGAAGGCTTCCTCGGCATAACCCGACATGAAGATCACCGCCAGGCCGGGTTTGAGCGCCTTGACATGGCGCACCATGGTGGGGCCGTCCATGTTGGGCATCACCACATCGGTGATCACCAGGTCGATCTTCTGCGCACCGGCCTGGACGATCTCCAGCGCCTCTTCGCCGCCGCCCGCTTCCAGCACATTGTAGCCGCGCATGCGCAAGGCCCGCGCCGCGAAGCTGCGCACCGCTTCCTCGTCCTCCACCAGCAGGATGGTGTCCTGGCCGGTGACGTCGCGCGCGGGCGTGGGCGCGGCCTCCACCGCCACGGGCGCGGCCTCGGCCTTGTGGCGCGGCAGATAGATGTTGAAGGCCGTGCCCTTGCCCAGATCGGACTCCACCGTGATGTAACCGCCGGTCTGCTTGACGATGCCGTAGACGGTGGCCAGGCCCAGGCCCGTGCCCTGGCCCACCGGCTTGGTGGTGAAGAAGGGATCGAAGATCTTGCTCTGGATCTCCTTGGACATGCCGGTGCCGGTATCGGCCACCTCGATGCGGACATAATCGCCCGGCGGCATCATGGCCGTGCCCAGCGCGGTGGAGGTCTTTACCGTTTCGTTGGCCGTGCGGATCGTGACCGCGCCGCCGCCCGGCATGGCGTCGCGGGCGTTGACCACCAGATTGATGATGGCGTTGCCCAGTTGCGCTTCGTCGGCATGGACGTTCCACAGATCGCTGCCGCGCTCGACGTCCAGGGTGATGCCTTCGCCCACCAGGCGGCGCAGCATCTGGGCCAGTTCGCCCACCACTTCGCCCAAGGCGAGGATCTTGGGCTGCATGGTCTGTTTGCGGCTGAAAGCCAGAAGCTGGCTGACCAGGGCGGCGGCGCGCAAGGCGTTCTGATGGACCTCGTTGATCTCCTTGAAGGAGGGATCGCCCGCCTGATGGCGCATCAGCAGGAATTCGCAGTTGCCGATGATGACGGTGAGCAGATTGTTGAAGTCGTGCGCCACCCCGCCCGCCAGCTGGCCCACCGTCTGCATCTTCTGGGACTGGGCGAATTTGGTCTCCAGCGCCTTCTGCTCGGAGACATCCAGCAGATACAGCACCGCCTGGCCCGCCTGGCCGTCCGGCGACGGCCCCACGGACGGCATGGACGAGGCGAACAGTTCGGCCATTTTTTCTTCGCCGGGGCGTTCCTCGCCGGGGCCGGAGCCGGCGCGGCGCAGTTCGATGGCGGGCAGACCGGCCTCGCCCGCCGCGGCGCGCGCGATCAGGGCGGAAACCTGCGCCCGCTCGCCCGGCTCCACCAGTTCGGCGAAATTGCGGCCGGCCAGCGTGTCGGGGACGCCGAAGAATTTCGCCAGCGCGGTATTGGCCTGCCCCATCACGCCGTCCGCATCGACAAAGGCCACGCCCATCGGCGCGTCGCGCAGCAGGTCGGCGCTGGGCGCCATGACAGGCGCGGCCACCGGCGCGGGCGCGCTCACGGCGGGCGCGGGCGGCACGGCAAGCTGGCTCTCAAGCTGGCTCTGGCGCGGGACGGCGCGGCTCAGGTCGGGCTGGGGCGATGTGGAGGCGGCCAGGCGCGGCGTGAACCACCAGGCCGTCTGGCTGCCGGGCAGCGGGCGCACGGCGGCGACGATTTCCAGCCCCGGCACCACGGCGAAGGTTTCCTCGCGGGGGCGGCCCTCGGCGGCGTCACGCGACAGGCGATACAGAACGGCGGCGCTGGGCTCGCCCGCCAGCGCCAGTTCGGGCGGCGGCGGCGATTCCAGCTCGCCCACCCCCGCCATGCGGCGATAGACGGAATTGCAGTCCAGCACCGCCCCGCCCTCGCCGGTGATCGCCCAGGCGACATTGGCCTTGGCGGCGGCCTCGGCCACCCGCAGGGCGTCCTGGCTGGCGCGCGCGGTGCGCGGCCAGACCGCATAGAGAAACAGGCCCGCCAGGGCGGCGATGCCGACCAGCAGGGCATAACCGGCCAGACCCGCGATCTGGGGGGCGGCGATGGTCAGCCCGGCCGCCGCCAGGGCCAGCAGGACAAAGGCCAGAGCCGCCCAACGCCAGGCGCCGGTGGGCACGCCGACAGGAATCGCCGAAAGGGATCGTGAGGCATTCATTAACGGCAGGATACAAGATTTGGTTAACCAAACCTTTCCAACCCACAAGTAGTTGTTTTCCTTGGAGAATTTATGGCGTTTTTGAACGCTGTTCGGGATGTTTTGCACAGAAAATTAAGACCGGGAACGAACCGCGAATCACCCTGGCACGATTGTCAGCGCGAGATGTTTTGCGGGCTGGGCAGAAAGGCGGAGCGATGTGGGCACGACGCCCATGCGCGACGCATGACGCACCCAGGACGCAAAACAGCCGCGCTTAGTTGGGACGCGCGGGCAGCTTGCCCTGGAGCCGCATGACATAGCCGATCACCTGGGCCACCGCCTTGAAGTGCTCCGGCGGCACCGGCTCGTCGATCTCGATGGCGGCGTGCAGGGCGCGGGCCAAGGGCGGATTCTCCACCACCGCTACGCCATGATCCTCGGCCAGGGCGCGGATCCGCAGCGCCAGCGCGTCCACGCCCTTGGCGACGCAGACGGGCGCGGCCATCTTGCCGCTCTCATATTTCAGCGCCACGGCATAATGGGTGGGGTTCATGATGACCACCGTGGCCTGCGGCACCTGCGCCATCATGCGCTTGCGCGACCGTTCCTGGCGAAGCTGGCGGATCTTGGCCTTGATGTGCGGATCGCCTTCATTCTGGCGATACTCTTCCTTGATCTCCTGCTTGGACATGCGGTTGCGCTTGTAGAACTGCATACGCTGCCAGAAATAATCGGCGCCCGCGATCACGCCCAGCGCCAGCAGCGACGCCATCAGCACCTTGAACAGCAGATGGGACATATCGGCCAGCACGGCGGCGGTGGATTGGGTCATGATGGCTTCGAGCATTCCGCGCTCGGGCCAGAGCTGGGTCCAGATGGCGATGCCGACCACCGCCATCTTGGCCAGGCCCTTGACCAGGTTCAGCCAGCCATCGACGCCGAACAGGCGCTTGAACCCCGCCATCAGCGAAAGCTTGGAAATATCCGGGACCAGCTTTTCGGGATTGAAGGTGGGACGGCTCTGGATCAGATGGCCCGCCAGCCCCGCCAGCATCATCACGCCGAAAAAGGGCGCCAGCGCGAAGGCAAGCTGGATCAGAAGCCCGGTCATCAGGCTGGTGATGCCCGCCCCGTCCACCGCCAGCATCTCCGGCTGCTCCAGGAACAGGCGCAGCGAACGGCCCACGCCCGCCGCCATATAAGGGCCGAACATGGCGATGGCCAGCATCCCGCCGCCCAGAAGAATGACCGCGTTGACTTCCTGCGACTTGATGGCGTCGCCATTCTCGCGCGCCTGTTCCAGCCGCTTGGCTGTCGGTTCTTCTGTCTGTTGGTCCTTGTCGGGTGCGTCAGCCATATTTCTATAGGAACGCCGCCATCTGGGTGGAATAGAAGTTCAGGAACACGGTCATCAGCGAGCCGATCAACGCCATCAGGATCAGGAACCCGCACAGGATGTTGAGCGGCACCGCCACGAAGAAGATCTGGAGTTGCGGCATCAGCTTGGCCAGCACGCCCAGCCCGGCATACATGGCGAAGCCGAACACCAGGAAGGGCGCGGCAAGCTGGAAGCCCAGCGCGAAGGACGATGACACCAGCATGATGGACAGTTGGGCCATGTCCGCCACCGGCAGATGCCCGCCCGGCGGCAACATGCGATAGCTGCCCGCGATGGCGCCGATCGCCAGGTGACGCAGGTTGGTCATGAAGATCAGGGTGGTGCCCAGCAG
>CALDFO010000079.1 GCA_937942205.1 uncultured Alphaproteobacteria bacterium | reverse complement strand
CTGGCTGCAACGCCTGGAACAGTTGACCCGGGGTCTTGGAGTGCACGGCGCGCTGGCGGCGGCCCCCGATCCCGCCGCGATGGCGGCGCGGCTGCTGGCCGTGCCGCAAGGCCCGCGCCTGCCCCGCCCCGCGCCCACCCCGCCGGTGGAGGCGCGGCCGCGCAAACTGTCGGTGACGGAAATCGAAACCTGGCTGCGCGATCCCTATGCCATCTACGCCAGGCATGTGCTGCGGCTGCGCCCGCTGGACGCGCTGGATGAAACCATCGGTCCGCTGGAGCGCGGCACCGCCTTGCACAAGGCGCTGGAGCTGTTCGTGCAGACATACCCCGCCGCCCTGCCCGATGACGCGGTGGAGCAGTTGGCGGCCATCGCCGACGCTGTCTTCGCCGAAGCGGGCGTGCCCAAGGCGGCGCTGGCGGTGTGGCGGCCGCGCTTCCTGGCGGCGGCCGAAGGCTTTGTCGAGATCGAACGCGACCGCCGCGCCCTGCTGGCGACGCCGCATCTGGAGAAAAAGGGATCGCTGACCATCGCCGCGCCCGGCGGCGATTTCACTTTGTCCGGCGTGGCCGACCGCATCGACCTGCTGACCGACGGCAGCGCCGAGATCGTGGATTACAAGACCGGCACCCCGCCCAGCCGCAAGCAGGTGGAGCAGTTGCTGTCGCCGCAATTGCCGCTGGAAGCGGCGATCCTGGCGGCGGGCGGTTTTCCCGGCATCGGCGCTCATGCCACGCGCGCTATGCTGTATTTGAGCCTGGCGGACGGCAAGAAGGCGCGCAAGCCGGTGGTGATCGGCGATGCCGAGGCGCTGGCCCAGGAGGCGGTGAAACAGCTCGCCCGGCTGGTGGACCTGTTCGATCAGGCCGCCACGCCCTATCTGCCGCGCGTCCAGCCGTTCAGCACGGACAGCGCAGGCGATTACGACCATCTGGCGCGGGTGCGCGAATGGTCCGCGTCCGGCGGAGACGGGGCATGACGCGCGAGCCGTCCATGATCGCCTCGGACCCGGAGGTGTCGGCCTGGGTGGCCGCCAATGCGGGCGCGGGAAAAACCTACACTCTGGCCAACCGGGTGGCGCGGCTGCTGCTGACAGGGGCCAGGCCGGAAAAAATCCTCTGCCTGACCTTCACCAAGGCGGCGGCGGCGGAAATGCAGGACCGT
>CALDFO010000078.1 GCA_937942205.1 uncultured Alphaproteobacteria bacterium | reverse complement strand
CAAAGGCGAAGAAGGCGCGGAACAGCCGCCATTCCTGGGCGCCGAAGGCGAAATGCGCCATCGGCGCGTCCTTGCGGGCGCCCATGACAAGCTGCACCACCGCGACATAGATTACCGCCTGCAACACCAGCACCGCCACCAGGTACAGCATCATCATCAACATGCTGGGGCCCATCGCGGCGGCGTTGCCGCTGGCCATGTGGCTGATGAAGTCGTTGTAGTAGCGCTGGAAGGTGAAAAACCCCAGCACCGTCAATGCCACCATCGGAACCCAGATCAGGCCGATGATCGCACCCAGATGGGCGAACGTGAAATGATACGCCTCGCGAATGGTCGCGACGACCGGAAGACGCGGCATCAAAATTCGTCGAACGGCCGGAGATCGTCGAACACCGGCGCCTGCGGCGCGGTGGCGGCCTGCCACAGGCCCGCGGCCCAGGCGGTCACCGCGGCGGCAACGGGCAGCTTGGCCAGATTGGCCATGGGCTCGGTGATGCAGGCGAGTTTCTTGCGCGGCACGAAGGCGGCGATGCCGATCGCGGCGGCGGCCAGCAGCCCCGCGCCCAGCGCCAGTTTCGCGTAATTGGGTCCCTTGCTCTCGTCGGCCATGCGCATCACATCCTGTTCGCGCCCGACTATAGGCGGCGGCGCGCCGTCCTGTCATCCGGACTTCACGCTTCCCCAGCTTTATTGTGTGTGTCACCGGGCGCGTGGAAGCCTAGCATCCGGCTTGCCATCAAAACGTTAAACGGCGGCGTCATATCGCGGCGAAATGGCGACCTGCCATGCAGCCGGGCGGACGGATCCGACAGGCAGCCGGGAAAGGCGTCAGAAAGGCATCAGAAAAGACAAAGGGCACACGACCAGTTGGTCATGCGCCCCCATCTTTCATCCATCGAATTCCAGCCAAGGGCCGGAAACCGCCTGCCCGTATTACGGGGCGGTCGCGGCCGGACCAGTGGTGATCGGGCCCAAGGTCTTGCCGTCGGGGCTCTGATCGGAGACGACCAGGCCAACACCCAGGGCAACAGCAGCGACACCACCGATAAGGAGCAGATTCGCGCCTTCAATCTGGGCCTGCTGCACGCCGGCGGGCTTACCCGGAGCGAGAGCACCGGTGTCGGCGGCGAAAGCCGTGGACATGGAAACGGTCGCCAGCACGGTCACCGCGCCAACAACACTCTTGAAACTGAACATAGGCTTCCCCCTGTTGTGATGGCCGGATACTTCCCCGAAGCGGGCCTTTAAGTCAACCGTGCTTTACCGATCCCTTTTTGACTGTTGCCAAAAGGTCTTACCCCGCTTTTCGGGTATGGGCGGAAGCGCCTTTTGCAGGCCAGATCGGCCTCGGTGCGGAAACGCCGCAGAGCGAGTCCAGCCCCTTTTTCCCAGCAAAAAGCTGAATTTAGGAATTCTGTCCGTTCCCACCCGGCCATCCGACCTGCTAAAGCCCCGGCCCATGACCCAGAAACTCCATATCATCGGCGGCGGGCTGGCGGGCTCCGAAGCCGCCTGGCAGGCCGCCCGAGCCGGGGTCGCCGTGACCTTGCACGAAATGCGCCCCGTCCGGGGCACCGAAGCCCATCACACCGATTCCCTGGCCGAACTGGTCTGCTCCAATTCCTTCCGCTCCGATGACGCCCGCAACAACGCCGTCGGCCTGCTGCATGAGGAAATGCGCCGCGCCGATTCGCTGGTCATGGCCTGCGCCGACGCCCACAAGCTGCCGGCCGGCGGCGCCCTGGCGGTGGACCGGCACGGCTTTTCCGCCGCCGTCACCCGTGCCCTGGAAGACCATCCGGGCATCACCATCGCCCGCGAAGAGATCACCGCCCTGCCCGGCCCCGACTGGGGGCCGGTGATCGTGGCCACCGGGCCGCTGACCTCGGCGGCGCTGGGCGACAGCATCCGCCAGGCGACCGGCGCCGATCAGCTGGCCTTCTTCGACGCCATCGCCCCCATCGTCCACCGCGATTCGATCGATTTCGACATCGCCTGGTTCCAGTCCCGCTATGACAAGGAAGGCCCCGGCGGCGGCGCGGCCGACTACATCAACCTGCCGATGGACGAGGCCCAGTATAAAGGCTTCGTCGCCGCCCTGCTGGCGGGCGAGAAAACCGACTTCAAGGACTGGGAAAAGACCACGCCCTATTTCGAGGCCTGCCTGCCCATCGAGGTGATGGCGGCGCGGGGCGAGCAGACCCTGGCCTTCGGCCCCATGAAGCCGGTGGGCCTGATGGACCCGCGCACCGGCCGCCAGGCCCATGCCGTGGTGCAATTGCGCCAGGACAATGCGCTGGGCACGCTGTGGAATATGGTGGGCTTCCAGACCAAGCTGCGCCATGCCG
This sequence comes from uncultured Alphaproteobacteria bacterium, assembly GCA_937942205.1. Classification (GTDB taxonomy): domain Bacteria; phylum Pseudomonadota; class Alphaproteobacteria; order Micropepsales; family Micropepsaceae; genus Rhizomicrobium. Next base: position 1,204 of record CALDFO010000078.1, on the reverse strand, counting down.
AGCAGGTCCGCATCTTCCGCACCATACCGGGGCTGGAGAAGGCGGAGTTCGCCCGGCTGGGCGGCCTGCACCGCAACACCTTCATCAATTCGCCGCGCCTGCTGGACGCCGCGCTGCGGCTGCGGTCTCAGCCGCATCTGCGCTTCGCCGGACAGGTGACGGGCGTGGAAGGCTATGTCGAAAGCGCCGCCATGGGCCTTCTGGCCGGACGCTTCGCGGCCGACGAAATCCTGGGGCGGGCAGACAATCCGCCGCCCGCCACCACCGCCTTCGGCGCGCTGCTGGCCCATATCACCGGCGGCGCGGACGCGGGCAGCTTCCAGCCGATGAATGTGAATTTCGGTTTATTCCCCGAATTCCCCAAATCCGCGAGAATAAAGGGCCGTGACCGCAAACAGGCGATGAGCACCCGTGCGCTGGAAGACCTGTCGGCCTGGCTGGAAAAGCCTAAAGCCGCGGCGCAATAGGAGCAAGCGCCGAAACCCGGACCGGGGGGCTGGCGCAACCGCATCGGGCTCCCTACGTTTGTATGGATACAAGCGAATGGAACCGGACCCGCATGGATATTCCCCTCGAACTTTCCTTCCACAATGTCGATCCGTCCGGCGCGGTGAAGGCCGCCGTGGAGGCCCATATCCGGAAACTGGAGCAGCTTCACGACCACATCATCGGCTGCCGGGTTTCGATCGAGATGCCGCACCGCAGCCAGAAGGCCAGCGGCAATCCGCCCGATATCCATATCGTGCTGCGGGTGCCGGGCAAGGAAATCGTGGTGAGCAAGGAATACAAGGACAATGGCCACAAGAAAGCGGCCACCGATGTCTATGCCGTGCTGGACGGCGCCTTTCTGGTCGCGCAGAACCAGCTCAAGGAATACCGCCGCGTCAGCCATGGCGATGTGAAGCGCAAGAGCGGCGAGCCGCGGGGCGCGGGCGGACCGTCGGCGCTGGACAGCTAGAGCCGCTTCTTCTCCGCGGCGCTGAGCAGCGCCATCTGCCGTCCCCGTCACGCGGCCAAGCCAAGCGCGGCGGGCGATAGGGTTTGATGGGCCAATCCGCGCGGGCCGCGTGACAAAAAAATAAAATCATCGGCGGCGGATCAAAGCCGGCTTTTCACCGCTGCGCTCAACAACGCCATCTGCCGTCCCCGCACGCGGCCAAGCCAAGCGCGGCGGGCGATAGGGTTTGATGGGCCAATCCGCGCG
>CALDFO010000077.1 GCA_937942205.1 uncultured Alphaproteobacteria bacterium | reverse complement strand
CACCCGCAACAATCCCAACTATATGGGCCCCTGCCCGCCGCAGGGCGACGGGCCGCACAATTACCTGATCACGGTGATGGCCACCGCTCTGGAGCCCACCCTGGCCGCCGGGCTGACCCGCGACCAGTTCCTGGCCGCCGCCAAGGGCAAGCTGCTGGCCAGCGCCACCATCGCCGGCCTCTATGCCCGCGAATACTGAACAAGAAGAACGAGGAACGCCCATGAAGAAGATGATCCTTGCGCTGGCGCTGCTGGCGCTGGCCACCCCCGCCGCCGCCAAGGTGGAGCGCGCCCCCTGGGGCACCAGCCCCGACGGGCAGAAGGTGGAAATCTTCACCCTGACCAATGCCAAGGGCGCCAAGGCCCGCATCTCCACCTATGGCGCCACCCTGGTCGGGCTGGAAGTGCCCGACCGCCAGGGCAAAATGGCGGATGTGGTGCAGGGCTTCGACAACGCCCAGGGCTACAAGCAGAACGGGGCCATGAACGGCGCGGTGGTGGGCCGCTACGCCAACCGCATCGGCGGCGCCAAGTTCACGCTGGACGGCAAGACCTATCAGCTCGCCGCCAATGCCGGGCCCAACAACATTCATGGCGGCCCCAACGGCTTCAACACCCGCATCTATTCGGCCACCGCGCTGGACGGCCGGAATCCCAGCCTGATCCTGCACATGGTGTCGCCCGACGGCGACCAGGGCTTTCCCGGCGCCCTGGCCTTCACGGTCAGCTACACCCTCAAGGCCGACAACACCCTCAGGATCGAATACCGCGCCACCACCGACAAGCCCACGGTGCTCAACATCACCAACCACGCCTATTTCAACCTCAAGGGCGCGGGCAATGGCGATGTGCTGAACCACCGGCTTCAGATTTTCTCCGATGCGGTGACGCCCACCGATTCCAACCACATGGCCACCGGCCAGGTGCTGCGGGTGGCGGGCACCGGCTTCGACTTCACCAAGCCCAAGACCATCGGCAAGGACATTGACGGCCCCGATCCGCTGATCAAGGCGACGCCGGGCTGGGACATCAACTTCATCCTGCGCGGCCAGGCGGGCAAACTGCGCCCCGCCGCCATCGCCACCGAGCCCCAGAGCGGCCGCACGATGGCGGTCTGGACCACCCAGCCGGGCGTGCAGCTTTACGTGCCCAACAGCGGCCGCACCGTGCCGGGCAAGAACGGCCAGCAGTATGGGCCACGCCAGTCCTTCTGCCTGGAGACGCAGCATTTCGCCAACTCGCCCAACATCCCGGCCTTCCCCAGCACCGTGCTGCGGCCGGGCAAGATTTTCTATGAAGTGACGGAGTTCCGGTTCGGGGTGGGGAAGTAGTGGTCCCGCTTCGCGGGTGTCCCGGCCTCGCGTCGCATAAGTATGCGACGCTGCGGCGTTCGGCCGGGCCAAAGGTCCACTGGACCTTTGGCTGACCCGGCCTCACCCCTCCGGCTTCAACTTACGCTCGGCTCCCTAACGGTCGCCATCGCACGTTGAAGCCACCTCCCCCTCCATGCGCGCTCACGCGCGCGAGGGGGAGGATGGCCTCTGGAATTCGTTTTGCCGGCCTGTGTTAGTATCAGGCCCATGACCGAGCTTCTGTTCTCCTATGGCACCTTGCAACAGGACAGCGTGCAGATGGCGTCCTTCGGGCGGCTGCTGAAGGGCCGCCCCGATACGCTGCCCGGCTACCGCCAGACCCTGATCGCCATCGGCGATCCCGAAGTGGTCCGCACCAGCGGCAAGGCTTACCATCCCATCGTCGCGCCGGGCGGTCCCACCGACTCCGTGCCCGGCACGGTGTTCGAGATCACAGCCGAGGAACTGGCCGCCGCCGACCGCTATGAAGTCTCGGATTATCGCCGCGTGGCGGCGACGCTGGCTTCGGGCGTCACCGCTTGGGTGTACATTAAAAGCTGACCCCCTCCGGTTTCAGCTTCCGCTCGGTCGCTTCGCTCACCTCGCACGCTGAAAC
>CALDFO010000076.1 GCA_937942205.1 uncultured Alphaproteobacteria bacterium | reverse complement strand
GGTGACCAAGAAGGACATCGGCGCCATCCGCGTATTCGACACCGAGACCCTGTTCCAGGTCGATGCCAAGGTGGCGGCGAAGTTCGGCGAGCTGGTGTCGGCGCGCAAGAAGGGCGGCGTCCGCATCCTGGCGGCGCGCGACCAGAGCGGCCAGTCCACCTTCCCGCAGGGTGTTGTGCAGGATGGCGAGGGCGGTGACGCTCCGCAGCCCAAAAAAGCCTATGCGGGCAAGAAGCCGTTTGGCGACAAGAAGCCTTTCGGCGGCAAGAAAGCTTTTGGCGACAAAAAATCTTCTGGCGACAAGACGTTTGGCGGTCCCAAGAAGTTCGGTGGCAAGCCCGGTTTCAAGGGCAAGCCCAAGGGTGCTCCGAAGGGCGACCGCGGCTGATGCGCCGGGCCGCCGTCCTGTTGATCCTGCTGCTGGCAACGCCGGCGCACGCGCAGGATGCCCTGGCCCGGTTGAAGTCCGACCTGCTGTCGCAGGGCAGCGCCACCGCCACGCTGACTCATTGGTGCGCCGACCTCAAGCTGGCCGCCCCGCCGGTGATCCGCGCCCGGCGCGATGCGGTGGCCGCGCCCGCCTCCGCCGAAACCCGCGCCCTGCTGGCGGCGGGGTCGGGCGAGGCCATCGGCTATCGCCGCGTCAAACTGATGTGCGGCGATCATGTCCTGTCCGAGGCCGACAACTGGTATCTGCCGTCGCGCCTGACGCCGGAGATGAACCATGCGCTCGATACCGGCGACACGCCGTTCGGCGCGGTGGTCCGGCCGCTGCACTACAGCCGCACGACGCTGGACGCCGAGCCGGTGGCGGACGGCCCGGTGGCGCTGCGGGTCCGCGCCCTGTTGAAAACGGCGGCAGGCCAGCCCTTCAGCCTGGTGGTGGAAAACTACAGCCGCGCCCTGGTTGCGACGCAACAAGCTGCGCCGCAATAAGCTGACGAATAGCTGTGTACAGGCGCGGTACGCGGTGACAAGGCCGCGCCCGGCACCTAGTCTGCCGCCGACAATAACAGGGGCGGGGATCATGACACGCAGGCTGGCCTTCACGGCCTTCTTCATCGCAACCCTGCTGGGCGGCGGCGCCTCAGCGCAGCAGGCGGCGCTGCCGCCGGTGCCCGCGCCCCAGGCCATGCCCCAGCCCGCCAAGGCCACCGGCAAGCCCTATCAGCCCCAGGCGCTGCTGCCCGGCGGTATCGTGATGCCGCTGTGGCCGGAAGGCTCGCCCTATCTCAACGCCAAGCGGGTGAAAGAGGCCGAGGTTTACACCATGGACCCGCTGACCAAGGGCCGGGTGGAGCGCATCGTCAACATCCACAATCCCTCCATCGAGGTGCATTTCGCGGGCGCCAACAATACCGGCGCGGCGATCATCCTGGTGCCGGGCGGCGGCCACCGCACCCTGGTGGTGGGGCTGGAAGGCACCGATCCGGTGCCCTTCTTCTACAATTACGGCGTCACCACCATCGTCCTGCGCAACCGGCTGCGGGCCGACGGCTATGACGCCAAGGTGGATGCGGTGCGCGACCTGCAACAGGCCGTCCGGCTGGTGCGCGCCCATGCGGGCGAATGGAAGATCGACCCCAAGAAGATCGGCGTGATGGGCTTTTCGGCGGGGGCGGAACTGACCATGGCCGCCGCCATCCAGTATGACGATTTCGACAAGGCCAACAGCGCCGCCTCCGACCCGCTGGCGGGCATCACGTCACGCCCGGATTTCGTCGGCTCGATCTATCCGGGGCCGTCGCTGTTCACCAAGGGCGGCACACCACCGATCCCCAAGAACGCGCCGCCCTCTTTCATCATCTGCGCGGGCTGGGGCGACAAGGTCCATGCCGTCTGGGCCGATGAATATTTCGCCGCCATGCTGAACGCCGATATCCCCAATGTGGAATTCCACATCTATGCCATCGGCAAGCATGGCGCGGGCCTGTCCTGGCGCGACGGCACGGCGATGGGCACCTGGCCCGCCCGCTTCACCGACTGGATGAAGGATCTGGGCTTCCTGCAGAAGCCGGGCGTGGAAACCCAGGCGGCGAAGGATGTCGCCGCCTTTGTCGCCGGGGCCAAGCCGCAATAGTCAGAACAGGGGTTTTCCGTCCGCGCTGGGCAGGCTGACCTTCATCAGCTTGGCCAGGGTGGGCGCGATATCGCGCATATCCACTTCGCCCAGCGCCTTTTTGGGGATGCCGGGTCCGGCAATGATCAGCGTGGCGCGCATTTCCGGGTGGGTGGGGACATAGCCATGCATCCCCTTGGGCGAACCGGGGCCAATGAGGGGCGCGGCGGGGTCCTGGCCCATCTGGTAGCCTGGCTTGAAGTCCACCCAGAAGGACGCCATCGGCGTGCCGCCGATCTGCGCGATGGCCTTGGCGTCCAGGATGCGGGCGATGCCCAGTTCCGGCTTCGCCGCCAGCCGGTCCAGCAGGCCCGCCACCTTGGCCTTCAGCGCCGCGTCCTGCGGCCGCGACAGGACCACGGCCACCGACGCGCCGCCCCACGGCGCGGCATCCCAGCGTGTGGGTTTCCTGGTGGCGGGATCGAGCGTCAACAGGCCCGCCTCGGCAAAGGGCCGGACCAGATTGATATTATGCTTCACCTCGGCGAAGCCGTGATCGGACACCAGGGCGACGACCAGATCGGGCTGCGCCTTGCGGGCGTCGGCGATCAGCTTGCCGATCACCGCATCCAGCGCCTCCAGCGTGGTCTTGGCGCTGCCGGAGCCGGGGCCATCGTCATGCTGGGCATGGTCCAGGGCGCTCAGATGCACGGTGGTGAAGTGCGGTTTCCGGGCCGCGATCAGCGCGGCGGCGAAGCGGGCGCGGCCGCCGTCGGTCTGCGCCGTGTCGGCATTGGTCTGCGCCAGCGTCAGGCCGGTGCTTTTCTCCAGTTCGTCCACCAGGCCCTTGGTGGAAGCCGCCCGCAGCAGCTTCAGGTCTTCGGGCAGCCGGGCGCGCCAATATTCGGGAATATTGTAATCGATGGAATCCGCGCCCACGCTGACGGGCCAGGAAAAGCTGGCGACCTTGCCGCCGCTTTTGTGCACGGCGTCCCACAGGGTCGGCACCTTGATGTCGCGGGCATACCAGTACCAGCCGCCCATATTCTTCTGCAGCGGGTCGAACACCACATTGTTGGGAATGCCGTGCCGGGACGGCCAGACGCCCGTGATGATCGTGGTGTGGTTGGGATAGGTGACGGTGGGCAGGACATTGCGGACCCCGCTGGCATAGGCGCCATTGGCCACCAGCCCGCGCAACACCGGCAGCTTCAGCCCGCGCGCATCGGCGTCCAGCACATCGCCCGGCCGCAGCCCGTCCACCGAAATCATCAGGACGGGGGCCGCCTGGGCCGTTATGGGAGCGGCCAGAAGGGCCGTGGCCAGGCAAGCTGCGCGCGCGATAATCATGGAAATCCGTTCCCTTGGAAATTGTTCTACCGTATGGCTTTCATGCGACAGGCCGATGACATGCGCCTCAGTTGCGCTCCATCTTCAGAACCTGGGCGTTCACTGAATCCGCGACATAGATCGTCTTCTGATCCTTGGACACGGCCAGATAATGCGCCTCGCCGGTTTCGTTGGCGTCCTTGTTGCTGCCCGCCTTGCCGTACCAGCCCAGCGTCTTGCCGTTCCAGTCCAGCTTGAGCACCATGCCGTGGCGGCCGGTGGCGGCCCACAGATCGCCCTTGGCATCGACATACAGTCCGCTGGGCATGTTGGTCAGCGGGATGTCGCGCGGGTTTTTCAGGTCCTTGTCAAAGACAACGGCCTTGGCCGAGGCGCGGTCGCCCACCCAGACCTCGCCCTTGGGCGAGATCACCACGGTATGGATGGTGGGCAGGGTGCCGTCGCTGCGCGGCATCGCGGCGCTGGCCAGCAGGTTGCCGTCCTTGTCGAACTTCATCACCCGCGGATCGCCGCCCGGCTCGGCGGGCGGATTGGCGACCATCGGGCCGCGCACCTTGGCGGCGCGGGTCTGCGGGCTGTCATAGGTGGCGCAATAGGTGCAGTCGGCGGGCGGTGAGGTGCCGGCATGGCTCTGCACCACATAGAAATTGTCGTCGGCGTCGAAGGC